>JADGPZ010000007.1 GCA_017882165.1 Candidatus Kapaibacterium sp. | reverse complement strand
TTCAGCCGGAGCGCTTCCTTCGAGAGCGCTTCCGCTTCATCCAGCAGGGCGGGTGTCCGGTCGTAAGCGCGGTAGAGCATTGCGAGCGCGGTCGCTTTAACCTGATACGCCCGCGCAAAGCTGGGATCGAGACAAATCGCTTCTGTAAGGAGTTGAACGGCGAACTGGAAGCCCTCCTTCGTCTGACGAGTATTATACTCCCACGCCTTCATATACAGTTCATACGCTTCCGCATTCTCGGTGCCGCGTTCTTCGAGCTTCGATTTTTCTTCCCTTGTTAAGATGATGTCCAAACCACCAACCACCTTCGTGGCAACCTGCTCCTGAATATCGAAGATATCCTCCATCGTGCCTTTCAGCGTGTCCTGCCAGAGGTGATCGCCCGTTTCGATGTCGAGTAAGCGAGAATTGACCTTGATGTTATCCCCGAACTTCAGCACGTCACCCTGCACGAAGTAGCGGATGTTCATTTCACGAGCATACGTCGGGAGTGTCCCTTGATAGCGTTTGAAGTCCTTCGTCGCCTGCGTATCAGCAACGCGAAGGGCCTTGACATGAGTAAGCGCGGAGATCATCTCACTCACAATCCCATCGGCGAACCACTGGTTGACTCCCGCCGGAGAGATATCCTCGAACGGGAGGATCATCAGGCTCTTCCGGATGTCCTTCGCGCCCACTCGCTCAACGCCGTGGTGGTGCGCACGAAGGATGCTATCGAAATCCGTGATCGCGACGCGCTGCAATCCGGCAAGCGGGTATTCGAATGACGACGGAAGCAGCGATGGCTCCAGATCAACGGGCAGGACCCGCTTCCGCTTTTCCGATGCGAGCGACAACTCTCGCAGGACATTGTCCGAGGCAAAGCTATTCTGCGAAAGTAGGATGATGAACGTGGTGCATGCCCCGAATCCCCTCGACGATCTCCGTCGCCCACTGCTCAGCGCCGTGAATGCCGGACTTGTCGATCCAGCAGGAGGGTCCCGCCGAGTCGAGCAGTTCGGTTAGTTGCTCCGCCTGCGCGCGGTCTTTCGAGGAATAGGAGATGAAAATGTCGGCCATAGGAAGTAACGGCGCGAAGAGTAACGAATCAGGAGCGAGGATTCGTTGCCAACGAACCAGAATGAGCATGTTGCTTGCCATCCATTCGCTACTGGATTACGAAAGAGCAGTCGAACTCTACTCGACTGGAGTCCTGACAGTAACTTGAACGGTTCTGCAAAGGAATCGACCCTCCGGTGTCTCGTTCGGGTAGAGCAGGCGAGTATCGCCAATTCCTTTGACAGCGGCGTCCGCTCGGCCCAATGACTTTGCCGACGCGGTTGCGCGGGCTGTCGCGAGACGCAGATTCCCGGCAGAGGTGCCACTTCGATCGGTGTAACCTTCCAGGAGGATCGAGGAGGTCGGTTTAAGCCGGGAGCGGACCATCTGTAGAATTCTCTCGTGCGCCGGCAACATACCAGACCGGGCAAAATCGAAGAGCACGAGATTGTAGCGATCGATTATCACATCGCCCGTATGTCGCGCTCGCTTTTGTTGCACCGTGGTAATCTCGGTGGGAAGCACGGTGGTGTCCCTTGCAACATCGCCTTTGGAATTCGTTGTCGTAAGTACAAACATAAGCGGTGTCCCGTAGTGTGGAATGGCCTCATAGTCGTGCGTGAGGTCCCAATCATCCGACGAGGGCGCCTCGCCCAAACCCAACGCGTGATGAATCATCTTTCCATCCTGGTTGACTTCGAGTTTCCAGGATGTCACCCCGACGCTCGATCCTGTGTGCAGTTTGATCCGCAATTGTGGCGGATCCGGTATTCTCGTTGTGTCATTGGCAAGAAAGACATCGAGGACTTCTGGTTCATCGCACGTGAGCTCGACGCGACGGTTCTCCTCCTGCCCGATCGGAGTCTTCGGATTGGACGGCTTCTCGGGCAAGTCTCGCGCGAGTACCGAAAGCTGCGATTGCGGAATATTCCACACGCTGTGAAAATACTCGTAGACGGCCCTCGCCCGCACTTCTGAAAGCACCGTGTTGGCGGACTCGACCCCCACATTTGCGTTGCAACCTGTGATTGTCAGATGCGCATGAGGATGTTCCTTTAGTCTTACGGCAATAATGTTAAGCGCGTTGTGGTGGATCCCCATGGCATCCAGCGAGAACAGCGACCGCAGTTGGAACTTCGAACTCGCCGCATGATCGAGTAGATGATATCGAGAAGGGATCACGCTGTCCCCTTCGCCAAAAAAGACATACCCAAGCAATGGGCTCGCGTTCATCGAGAGAAAGTCTTCGATGCGAAGCGAGGCGATCGGGTGCTCGTTTCCATCGTCGTCCAACCCAACGGCTGCCACCTTCCCGTTGACATCATGCGGATCAGGTATCCGCAGGAGATAGTGCTCGCGGACGAGCGTTGTTGACGTCGTCACATCCTCCGAAATGACTGAGGTATCCCTCCGATCGATCGAAGAACGAACCAGCAATCGGTTTGGAATACTTCTGTCGAGACTTGATACGGTATCCCTGAATATTATAGTATCGAAAACAAACCGGTGCCTCTCAGGAACGGGTGAAAAAGTAATGCCGATACCCATCTCCAGCCCATTCGGCTTCCAGTCGATCCCTTGGGATACATTAGTTAACGATGCGGCATACATCACACTCGGTACGAGGAACAGACTATGCTTGGCGTTCATCGGAAGTTCATAGCGAGCGCCGAAACGAAGCTGCGCACTGAGCGAGGCCGCTTGCGGAATACTACCCGAGTTCTGATTGCGGATTTGGCTGCGCGAGTCATTGCCAAGCGAATCGAGAAATGTCCCGGCCCCACTGACAATTCGTTCGTCCTGTGAGTACTGCTTCGTCATCGTATACCCCACGCGTGCGCCCGCGTCAAGGAACACCGCGTTGAAGAGTCGATACGCAACCGTAGGTTCAAGTCCAATACTCCTAAGCGTAGCAGTCACGGTATGCCGGTCGGTGCCGTTTTGTCCGATCCCATTCACGATGATCGCGATGCGTTCATCGTTCTGCAAGGTTGCACTTTGATCGACGTAGTTGAGTCCCGCAGAGAACAGGAATCGATCGGCAATCGGATATGCGGCGTAAACGCCGACGAACGGTCCGGTGCCAGAGCCAGTCGTAAACTGTGGACAGCAATTCGGTACGCCGGGTAGCGCCCGAAAATCGGCGACGTGCATGTTCGCCGAAACGCCGCCTTCAATACCATACCGTGCGCGGAGTGAGTCCTGAGCGTGAACTGCGATGCAGCACAGACTCAGGACAAGGACGAGGACAAACTTCACTTCTCGACCTCCACAGGTGCCATCAAACGGTTATTCGGCGTCTGCAATATGACATAATACACACCAGAGCCTATGCCTGATGCAGGAACGGAGAACAATTGTGTACCATGCGTCAGGTAATCATCGACGATTGTTGCAGCCGCGCGTCCACATGCATCAAAGAGTGTGAGGCTGGTATGGCCATCCTCGATAAGGTTCACTTTGACCTGAATGGCGTCGTGCACCGGATTATTCGGGACACTCATGGCGACGACGCCATCGGGATTCAGGAGTCGAGGGCCGCCTGCGGTACAAACGTTCAGCAACTTGAATGTGCCGTCGTTATTGCTCGCAGTGACAACAAGCGAATTGGTAAGTGGCTTTGCGACCGCAAGGCTGGTCACGGAATCATCACCCAGTGCAACGCGGAAGTGCAACATCGTGAGCACGGTGTCGGTCGCAACGATCGGCAAATTAAAATGGAGGACACGATCCGATCCTGTAACGGTCCCTTTCGGAGTTGTCCCAATAGGCTCCAGCATCGTTTCGTTGAAATGGAGATCGAACGAAACACTCGAGGCGCCCGCGGCAACCGCTCCTCCGGGATCGTCGATGAAGACCGAAATATCTATGAGATCGTTAACATTCGCGCTCGCATCAGGCGTGTACACGACAACATTCTGGCCAGTATTCGGAACGATGGACCACACGCCATCGGACATATCACTTTCTAAACCGGTCTGAGCTACTTGGAAAATAACATTGTTACCGGAAGAAGAGACAAGGATACGCGCATCGTCGGGACTAAACTCGATTGTCCCAGATCCAAACCCGAGGGCACCCACCCATCGGATGAACGAGCCATCGGAAGCATTCCATAACTTGACATTATACGAATTGAAACCCAGCGAATCGTAACCGAGCGTTGCAATCGTTTTGCCGTCATGCGAAAACACAGCATCGACTGATTCCCGGAGGCCAGGCCGAATCGTGAAAAGAATCGCTCCTGTCGCCACGTTCCATACGCGGACCGACGTATCCTCCGTCGAGGCGATAAACAAGCTGCCATCCGGCGAATAATGCACCCCAGTGTTGACGGACACATACGGATAACTCGACTTCAGGCGATAACTCTGAAGCGTATCGCCGGTCGCACTGCTCGCGCGAATGTAAGTGGGGATGCTATCGCTCTTGATTGCGATTCCGGCTATAATATCCGAGCCATCCGGCTTCCAATCCAGATAGTTTGCGATACTATGCTCCGTGTAAAATGCATCCTCTCGAACAAACCCGGCAAGCTTCGAGACAACAGCTTCCGAGGCAACGTCGAATACTCGAATGGAATCCTCTCCTGTCACCGCGAGGCGAGTGCCATCGGGGTGGAACTGACAGTGTCCTGTAGCAGAGGCGAGATTCGATGGGTCCAGCAACGTCCATTCGTGGAGCTTTGCACCTGTCGCCACGTCAAAGATGCGCGCCACGTTCCCATTTGCAGGTCCGTCGGGCGTTGGCGAGACCGTTGCGAAGGTCTTCATATCCGGGCTGAACGTACCCCAGGAATTCAGTGCCTTGAGGGTAATCCCGGCACCGCTCTCTGTACGATACTGGTGGATTAACTGCGCCGAATGAGAATCCCAAATGTACGCGTTCCCATCTGCACTTCCACTGATCACAAGATTGCCGTCGGAGCTAAAATCGGCGTTGCCAAAATTGCCGGTGCCGAACAGTCGGAGTGTCGCGGGAGTCGCGGTTTGGAATGTAGCACGCAGCAAGCATGTCGCGCTGACTGTGTTCGGAATGTTCCGCCAGGTATATTGAAGTCCTTTCGCGGTGTTGGTAATCGGGTTCCAGCTTGCGCCATTATCCGTGCTGTACTCAAGTGTGATGACATCGGTCGGAAGGACGCCGGTCCAGATAATGGTCACCTTGGAACCGACACGCAACGACTCGCCGCCATTCGGAGACACGATGCGCAATTGAGCGGCCAAACCCGATGTCAGGCTGCACAGCAACGCTACTCCGAGGATGACGGATCTGCAAATCATTGATGCCAAAAGACTATCGCAAGCTTGGTCGGTACAACCCGCACACGAAGGAAGAAAGTGCCAGAGAAAGATTTACATAGAGTGCCGACTTATGATGCCTCGCCCAATAGCAGGCCGATCGCATTCCACGCCGGACTTATCAATCCACACCGATAGCCACGCCGAGGCGAGCACCTCCGTCAGTTGCTCCGCCTGCGCGCGGTCCTTCGAGGAGTAGGAGATGAAGATGTCAGACATTGTTCGTAGCCGTGACCTTTAGATCACGGTGGAATTTACGACGATGAACATTCGCCATGGCTTAAAAGTCGCGGCTACAAAGGACACTGAGCTGCATCCGGGGATTCATCGCCAAGCAACTTTGCGTTACAGGATCGAATATGACATTTGGCAAAGCGATCCGCAGTGAGTGGTTTTTAGATGAAGACGTAATTTTTCTAAATCACGGTTCCTTCGGGGCGTGTCCGCGCTCGGTGCTTGCCGTGCAGCGCGAGTGGCAATCGCGTATGGAAGCTGAACCTGTGCGCTTCATGACGCGCGAATTGCCAGGGCATCTCGATGCGGCAAGAGCCGAACTTGCAACCTTCGTCGGTGCGCGCACGGAAGATCTGGTATTCGTACAAAACGCGACCGATGGCGCGAATGCTGTTCTTCGCTCCCTTCTTCCGACTTTCAAGCCGGGCGACGAACTGCTGACATCGAGCCAGGCCTACCGCGCCGTCCGGCAAACGATGGTGTATGTTGCGGGGCTCAGCGGTGCAAATGTGGTCGATGCTGCGCTCCCTTTCCCGATCGCAGATGCCGACGAGGTGACAGACGCCATCGCTCGCGCGATCACACCGAGGACGACCTTTGCCGTGATCGACCACATCACCAGCTCGACTGGTGTCATCTTCCCCTTCAAGCAGATCATTGCACTCTTTAAAGAGCGTGGCATTCCGGTGCTCATCGATGGCGCGCATGCGCCAGGGCAGATCGAGCTCGATCTCAACACACTTGGTGCCGACTACTACGTTGGGAATTGTCATAAGTGGCTGTATGCGCCAAAGGGCGCGGCACTTCTCTGGGTGGATAAGAAGCATCAATCGAAGATCCACCCAACAGTGATCTCCCATTTCCTGGGTGGCGGATATCAAACGGAATTTGGCTGGACAGGAACATTGGACCCGACTGCCTTCCTGAGCGTCCCGGCAGGAATCGAGTTTCACAGAACGCTCGCCGCCCAAGGAAGCCGCGAGTACACCCAAAGGATGCTCCTGGACGCGCGGAGCGATATTAGTGCAGCGCTCGGCGTATCGCTTGCAGCTCCTGTAGAGATGCTTGCCAATCTATGTACGATACCGCTCCCGGGTGATCCTGACGCAACGGAGGAGAGTGCTCTCAATTTGCATGACGTTCTTTTTGATGAGTATAGAATCGAAGTCCCTGCGATGATTGCGAACGGGAAGCTATGTGTCAGGGCCTCGTCGCAAGTGTATAACGATCGCTCGGACTTCGATGCTCTGAAGGAAGCGTTGGTCGATCTTGCCGGTGCGGGCAGGATCGCTCTGGGTAACGAGTGAATGAGTAAGGGGTAACGAGCGGGTTGGGGCTCTACTCGTTACGTGCTACTCGTTGCCTCTATCTTCTCCACCATCCGCTTCACCTCCTCGTATTCCGGCGTGCCTTGAAGCGCGAGAACGCTCTCATCGGCCAGAAACTCCTTCAGGTGGCGAATATTTCTATAGCCCGCTTCGATCGCTTTGCGGAGTGTCCGAAGCGCTTCCGAGTGGTCGCCGAGCTGGCCAAAGAGGTAGGCAGTGTTGTAGAGTGAACTGCCATCCTTCAGATTCGTAAGCTTCATCGCCGCCGCGTATGCGTCCTCCGTTCTGCCGCTCAAGAGGAGCATGGCTGCATGCTGTACACCCATGCCTTCATCATCAGGATGCAGTTTGAGATGACGCTCGCAACAGGGAATCGCGAACATCGCCCAGTATGCGCATTTCTCTCGTTCTCCGGCATCGTCGCAGGCAATCACAAGATTCAACAAGCCCACGAGATAATCCGGCTTCAGACGGATCGATTCCTCATAAGGACCGATCGCTTTGGCGGGTTGGCCGGTACCACTATAGAAAAAGGCGAGCGCGAAATGACTGCTTAAATTCTGCGGGTCATTCCGGATGAATTCCTTTGCCATCTCCTCCGCTTCAGCAAGTTGACCTCGGTGCATGTAGATCTGCGAGAGAGGGTAATAGATCGCGAACAGATCGGGCATCAGCCTTAGCGCTTCCTTGCAGAGCGATTCCGCTTCATCTAAGAGGGCGGGTGTCCGGTCGTAGCTGCGGTAGAGCGACGTGAGCGCAGTCGCCTTGAAGTCATACGCCCGCGCATATCCGGGATCAAGCTTAATCGCTTCGGTAATGAGTTGAACGGCAAGCTGGAAGCCCTCTTTCGTTTGGCGATAAAAATATTCTCTCGCCTTCATGTGCAGTTCATACGCCTCGGCATTCTCCGTGCCGCGCTCTTCGAGCTTCGATTTCTCCTCCTTCGTCAATATGATATTCAGACCATCGACCACCTTCACGGCAACCTGCTCCTGAATATCAAAGATGTCCTGCATTGTGCCTTTGAGCGTATCCTGCCAGAGGTGATCGCCGGTTTCAATGTCGAGTAAGCGTGAAGTGATCTTAATGTTCTCCCCGAACTTGCGAACGTCTCCCTGAACGAAATAGCGGATGTTCATTTCACGAGCGTACGTCGTGAGCTGG
Source organism: Candidatus Kapaibacterium sp. (assembly GCA_017882165.1). Taxonomy (GTDB): domain Bacteria; phylum Bacteroidota; class Ignavibacteria; order Palsa-1295; family Palsa-1295; genus PALSA-1295. The sequence continues at coordinate 35,680 of JADGPZ010000007.1, read as the reverse complement.
CCGGTGTACTTCTTGAACTCTTTCGTTGCCTGATTATCGGCAAGCCGGAGAGCCTTGACGTGCGACAAGGCCGAAATCATCTCGCTCACAATACCATCGGCGAACCAGCCGTTATCCTGTCCGGGAGAGAGGTCTTCAAACGGAAGAATCATCAGACTCTTGCGAGCGTCCTTCTGGCTCACCCGCTCGACACCGTGGTGGTGCGCACGCAGGATGCTGTCGAAATCCGAGATCGCCACGCGTTGCAATCCCGCGAGCGGATATTCAAAAGAGGAAGGAAGAACGGTCGGCTCAAGATCTACCGGCAGCACGCGCTTCCGTTTTTCAGATGCGAGAGATAGCTCTCTCAACACATTCTCCGATTGGATGCTGTTCGGCGATAGCAGTAGAATGAACGTATTGCAAGCGCGGATTCCCTCAACGATCTCCGTTGCCCATTGTTCGGCACCCACAATCCCGCTCCTATCAATCCAGACAGATAGGCCCGCCGAGCCGAGCAACTCGGTCAGTTGCTCCGCCTGCTCGCGGTCTTTTGAGGAGTAGGAAATGAAGATGTCAGCCATGGGCAGATGCCTCCATTTCGATCTCCTCCACCATCCGCTTCACTTCCTCGTATTCCGGCGTGCCTTGAAGCGCGAGAATGCCCTCATTCTCATCGGTCAGAAATCCCTTCAGATGGCGAATACTTCTAAATCCCGCCTCGATCGCTTTGCGAAATGTCCGGATCGCTTCCGATGGGTCGCCGAGCTTGCCGAAGATGCAGGCCGTGTTGTAGAGTGAACTGCCATCCTTCAGATTCGTAAGCTTCATCGCCGCGACATGACCATCGCCGGTTCTGCCGCTCCAGAGGAGCAGGTTCGCATGCTGCACACGCATGCCTTCATCATCGGGATGGAGCTTGAGAAGACGCTCGATGTGCGGAAGCGCGACCCGCGCCCAGTGTCCGCATTTCTCTCGTTCTCCGGCGGCATCGCAGTTCACCACAAGATTAAACAAGCTCGCGAGATGATCCGGCTTCAGACGGACCGCTTCCTCATACGGAGCGATCGCGTTGGAAGGTTGGTCGGTTCCGTCATAGAAAAATCCGAGCGTGAAATGACTTCCGAAATTCTGCGGGTCTTTCCGGATGAATTCCTTTGCCACCTCTTCCGCCTCGGCAAGCTGACCCCGGTGCAGATAGATCATCGAGAGAGGATTATAGACCGCGAACAGATCAGGCTTGATACGGAGCGCTTCCTTGCAGAGCGTTTCCGCTTCATCCAGCAGGGCGGGTGTCCGGTCGTACGCGCGATAAAGCGATGCGAGTGCGGTTGCCTTTACCTGATACGCCCGCGCATAGCCAGGATCGAGACGGATCGCTTCGGTCAGGAGTTGAACGGCAAGCTGGATGCCCTCCTTCGTCTGGCGAGCAAAATACTCGCTCGCCTTCATAAATAGTTCATACGCCTCGGCATTCTCAGTACCGCGCTCGGCGAGTTTCTTCTTCTCATCACTGGCAAGATGAATTTTCAGCCCCTCGACAACTTTCTCCGCTACCTTCTCCTGAATATCGAAGATGTCATCCATTGTCCCCTTCATCGAGTCCTGCCAGAGGTGGTCGCCGGTTTCGATATCGAGCAGCCGCGAAGTGATCTTGATGTTGTCCCCGAACTTCCGAACGTCACCTTGCACGAAATAGCGGATGCCCATCTCTTTGGCGTAGTTTGGGAGGGTGCCCTGATACCGCTTGAAGTCCTTCGTGGTCTGCGCGTCCGTAACACGGAGTGCCTTCACATTCGAGAGTGCCGAGATCAACTCACTCGCAAGACCATCGGCAAACCACTGGTTATCGCCGGTCGGCGAGAGATCTTCAAACGGGACGATCATCAAGCTCTTGCGGCCATCAGTTTCCTTGACGAGCTTCAGCGTTGGAGCCGAGGTAGCTTCCAGTCCCAGCTTCCCGAGCGAGCGGATAACGGCGTCGATGTTCGTCATCGGCGCGCGCTGAATGCCAGCGAGGTGGTACTGCAGCTCTTCGCTGAGGGTGACCGGCTCCAAGTCGAGCGGCAGAATCTTCTTCCGCTTCTCGGCGGCCAGGGAAACCTCTTTCTGGACATTGATGGACTCGATGGACGACGTGGACAGCAACACCACGAACGCTTTGCAGCCATCGATCGCCTGCACGATCTCTCGGGACCAACTCGTGGCGAGGTCGATTCCCGATTTATCGATCCACACCGATAGCCCCGCCGACGCGAGCAACTCGGTCAGTTGCTCCGCCTGTGCGCAGTCTTTCGAGGAGTAGGAGATGAAGATGTCAGCCATGTTCGACAGGAGAACGAGTACAAAGATAACGTCTGGCCCTTGTTTTTGTCTGATTTTGGAGATGTTTTGGCTGACAGAAAGCTCAATCTAAAAAATCTTTTAAAATATCATGGAATCATGGTTCCGGGACTTGACTTCGTGTTTTTGATTCCGTATATTAGCACATGCTGTCATGGGCACCTACCTTCAGCCGCACCTGTTTGGAGAAGCACCAGCCTCCGGGGAGGAGTGGATGTTCATGAACTTTGAATGCAAGAGAGAAATTAATTCACGCTTCCGTCGTGGATGATTTGAGATCATCGATGATCTCAAGATCATCCACGCTCAACGAAAACTGATACCGCCATGGCAAAAGTCGTAAAAGATCGAGATCAACTACCGCCTCAGCAGCATAAAGTGCTGGATTACATCGAAGAGTACCTCGAAATCTCGGGCTATCCGCCCTCGATTTTGGAAATCACCGAATTTCTCGGTGTCAGTTCGACGTTCGGCGTGCGCAAGCACCTCGACGCGCTGCTGAAGAAAGGCTATCTCATGCGCGGTGGTCCGGGGCTTTCGCGTGCGATCATGGTCGCTCGACCATCCGTCATGGTCGGCGGCGAGCGGCATTCGAACGCCATCCCGATCATTGGCCGCGTCACGGCCGGCGAGCCGATTCTCGCAATCGAGAACGTCGAAGGCTGGCTCGCCTTCAAGCCGATGGACCTGAGCCGAAAGGTCTTCGGTCTTCGTGTCAAGGGTGAGAGCATGAAGAACAAGGGCATTCTGGATGGTGACCTCGTCATCGTCCGGCAGCAACCAACGGCTGACGATGGCGACATTGTCGTGGCCCGTTTGGAAGATGCGGCGACGGTCAAAACCTTCCGCAAAAGCAAGGACGGCCGCTACTCACTCGAGCCGGCCAACGAACTGTACAAACCAATCCGGATCTCGCCAGACATGGACTTTCAGATCTTAGGCAAAGTGACGACCGTGCTCCGCTCGATTGACGAAAAGCGGCCCGGTATCTTTACACTCAAATTCCACTAATTCACATAGAATCAATAGGTTGGGAGGATTCATTATGGCACTTTCTATGATAGAGGCACCGGCGGCTTCGGTTACCGCAGCCGCCAGAGCACGGCGTGATTCGCGTCTTGATTATGATGTTCGCGAGATCGCGATGAGCTTCGGCGAAGGGCATTCTCGCAGCCTGACCAACGTCGAGTGCGCCAGCCATGGCACGAATACGCTGGGAGGTATTACCTTCCAGCGCGTCGATCCATTGCGGGAGCCGCTCAAAGTCGCGGATACCCGGCTGCAATCGCGATTAGAAGTGCTCTGCGAAACGTTGCGAGCGAGGTATTGAGACCTCGCTACGTGCGACCCGCATTCAGATTGGATGAGTTCGAATACATTCTTTAAGAATACCGAACCTATCCCCGAGATTCATGTTTTACGCACCGAGCCTGTGGTTCATCGATGATCGTAACCGGTTATCGACACGCCTCCTGCTCATTAGTACATTAACAGCTTTCGGTCTCGAGTTTTTGAGATTTTTGGTTTTGAATCCAGTGACACGGCTCCTGCGACTTAGCACCTCTGCCTACCGGCCCGCTATACGCCTCTGCTTTTCTCTGATTGATACTCTACCTTCCCCAAATCCCGTAGTCGCAAAGCATTTTTTGTGGATGAACATGAGATCAGCGCCAGCGACCCGGCACGCGCCGACGCTCGGCATGATCGCACATCATTCACTGGATTCTGACCAATAGAAACAATGACGAAAATCTATGTCGGTGGCCTTCCGTATCAGACGGATGACGACCAGCTTACCCAAATCTTCTCGAGCTACGGCGAAATTGCCAGCGCGAGAGTCATCATGGATCGCGATACCGGACGCAGCAAAGGCTTCGGTTTTGTCGAAATGAACGATGACGCGGCTGCCAAGAAGGCGATCGCTGAACTCAATGAAGCCGATCTCGGTGGTCGCACGATCACGGTGAACGAAGCTCGCCCGATGGAACAGCGTTCCGGTGGCGGCGGCGGTGGTTACCGTGGCGGCGGTGGCGGCGGAAGCCGTGGCGGCAGCGGCGGTGGTTATGGCGGCGGCGGTGGTCGCGGCGGTAGCAGCGGCGGTAGCGGCGGCGGCGGCGGCAAGCGCTGGTAATCCCACGCGCTAAGAACAGACGCGCAGACTGCGTGGTCTGTCAAGCCAAATAAGCTTTGTGCTTTAAGAAGAGGCCGCAGAATCGCGGCCTCTTTTCTTTTTAAAGAGTGAAGCACACAGCGATCAGTGGCATCCGCCGCCGGGAAGCACGCGCCCAGGATGGGTCATGGTTTGGCACACATCAACAGTCAATGTGTGCGGTCAAGCAGTGTAAGGGAAATAGTTAGCAGAGATAAAGCTTCGCTTTCTCCACAGTGGGGAGAAGCTCATACAATTTGGGAAGTTTCCGGCGCAATTCCGGCAATGTGTTTCGGAGGACATCGAAGACAACAACAGCAATCTGATACTTGCCGATGTTTTGCTGATGACGGATATTCTTATCCGAAGTCACGAACACATCGAATCCTGCCGTGACCGCCCGGAGCATCAGGTCTCCGTTCTTGATTCCTTTCCAGCCCATTTCGCCTGTGGTCGCGACCTCGTGACCGGCGATGAAATCCTTCAGGTCCTCCGGGACACACTCATCAAGCAGCAACTTCATCGAGCGAGGCGTTGGAATGAGTGAGTAATTGCGCGGAAAGCTCCAGCGCAGACATGACCTGATCGCGCGAGACTGACGGGAAGGAATGGAGAAACGCCTCGATCGTTTCGCCCGTCTCCAGATAATCGAAGAGGTTCTTCACCGGCACGCGCGTACCACGGAAGACCGGAGTGCCACCCATAATTTCCGGATCGCTCAGAATTAGCTGCTGTTCCATAATAACTCACAACAGTACCGCCGCAGCAACGTTTCCACCCGCCGCCGGGAAGGAGGCCCTTCCCGGCACACATCAACATTTGATGTGTGCGGTCAATAGCACAGGGTGGAGTGCATCGCCCACGATGCGGAGCGGAACTCTGGGACGCCCGCCCACGGGCCTTTGGTCTAAGCCGTTGCCAGCGGCACCACTTCTACTTCGCGCCACTTCCAAGCGTACCAGACGATGAGAGCTGTACTGGCAATTTCTATGACCGAGAAGAATACATAATACATCGTTGGCACGGCAACGAATAGCGTCATGGTCAGGGCGACAGTCATGATGGTGCCGGCGATGATGTTCGCCATGCGACTTGCCCGATACTTCAATATCCGAGAGAGCAGAAACATCGCGATCGGAATCTCCATGAAGATGGAAGCGCCGAGCAGGAAACCTTCGGTCAATTGCATCGACCCGTGTTTAACAGGGTCCATCAAGGTTACAACATCGCCGTAGGTATAATTGAGCATGGCAAAGAGCCACAAGGTCGAGAGTTTTGCGTTCATCGTCATTCCGGTGTTGGGACTCATCACGGTAGTGTTTAAGATATCGACAAGACTACAGCCGTTTAGGATTAGGGGTTTGCTGCAATTTACACTGCTTGGCAACCATATCCTTCACGTTGGGTAGCTTCAACGTGGATCAAGCGAGATAAGTCCGCCCGCGCAGCGCACCCGCTCAGCGGCCGCGCAGAGCCTGCACGCCGTGGAGGACTTGCCTGCACTCAATCACGCGTGCCGTGTGCCGGCGCGTGCTTGGGGCAGACTTTGGACTGTTGCGGGATTATCAGCCACCGTTGGAATGCCAACTGCTACTGTTTGTGGTGCGAGCTTACTCTTACGTTCCTTCTTTGTCTTATCATAGCGTTTCCGAATTGAGGCCGAGAATTCGCGTAATGCATTAATGTCGCTCAAGATGTCCTGAGGACTTGGATAATTCGTCTTTAGAGCTTTGTCATGTCCTGTCATCCATCTGCTCGCGTTAGAATAGTTGCGCTCGAAACAATGAACATCACTGTCTTCAATCGCGACCTCGTCCAGCTTGGATATCTGAATGCTGTTCCGATAGCGGCACACCACGCTATAGAATAGATCAACTTCAATGCAAGCTTCCCATGACTCTCGGAGCAATCCGTAAATGTGTGCGGCTTCCTTGTTGTATTTTGGGCTGTCGACGAGATACAGTGGCTTGATCTCATTCACGCATTGGTCTAGATAGTGTGCTCTACCCTTTACACTTAGGTTATACCAGGGAGCACCGTTTGTTGAAATGCCGGAGGTTCTGTTATCACTCCGAAGAGTATGGACCGCAAATTCCGCAGACGTACCTTCCAAAGCGAGATTCTTGCACGCGTCCTCTAACTCCGTTAGGAACGAAATATTGTGGGTAAAAATGATGACCTGCCGCGCAAGCGCTTCGGTTGCGAGGCGAGAAGCAATCTTGACAACGAAGTTGTGATCTAATGATGAAACTGGGTCGTCTAAGACAATTGCATTCCCATTCGGAGCAAGCTGAAGTTCTGCCAAAAACCCAGCAATACCGATCACTCGAGCTTCACCTTCGCTAAGCACCTGAGACGTCAATGCGCTGACCGTTGCATCGACTAAAAGCATTTTATGGGTGGTCTCACCACTTCCGCCCGTCGGCTTTACCGATATTGGCAGTTTAGATGCTCCCAGCCTATCCAATTCATCTTTGAGAGCATTCGCAAGTTCAGGAGTGAGGTGATTTTTGATAAGAGCTGTTCCATGTCTGGTGATGTCCCTTGTGGTTCCAATCGTGGTGATCGCATGACTGATTGCTAAATCATGCTTCATTCTATTTACATATTTTACAACATCGGCTTTTCTTAAGCTCAATGCCTTCCGTGAGTTAAGATGGGAGACCAATGTGAGGAGCTTCTGATATTCTTCAGGCTTTGCTGCTTTCGTAATAGTTGCGGCTTTTTGAGCGATAGTATTTACAACTCCTTCAAGGGAGGTGGCGGGAGAATGAGGCCAGGGAGGCATCGATGAACTATCAAGTGAGTTTCCACTTTCGTCGAGCATCCCAAGCATCGCAGTCTTACGCAAAGCAATCGCGGCGTGGAAGGAGCGTATAGACTCTCCCGCGTTTGCATCATAGGTTGCCACCTGATCGCAGAAAGCCTCGAACGATACTGCTCCAGCATAACAACCAAGACTTTCAACCTTTGAATGCATGGAGCGTAGCGCTGCACGCTTAGCCGCGAGGACTGTGCTCGTCGTATCCTCCATGTAGATTTTGAAGCGGGCAAATCGATCGGATGCAGCTACACTGAGTGGCTGTTGACAAAGCACACAAAGGGCATCTGGGATTTTAGGAAACGTATCGCCTAGATAAGCCACTTCTTCAGAATACTTTTTCGCAGCTTGGTAAAGTATTTCCCATTGGTTGGTGGAGGCGACCCCGGGAAGCGGGTCCGTCGATTGCCTCATTGATGCAGCGACTGAGCGCGCTTCCTTTGCGGATTGTAATTCGTTTATTACCGAATCAACCGCATTGTTTGTGAGTAGCGAACACGCTGCGAACAGGTCGGTCGCATTGCTAACAGCACCGCTCACGCGCTTTCCGAATTGTTCGAGTTGCTTGACTTCTTCAAGCGCGTTTTTGGGTTCTGAAGTACGCGCCAACTCTAGCTTCTCAGCCAACAGTTGCTCGTCGATTAACGTCCAGGTCGTAGCTGCATCAATGTCTTGGTCAGTAGTAGATGCTGATAGTGCTCTAAGAAATGCCGCTGATGGCGTACCCTCAAGAACGGCATTATCTTGGACTGTGGGAGAAGTTACGACTCCAGACTCAATATCTATCTTAACTTTAGTAACGAGCTTTGCCAATTTCGGAAACACGTCACATCCATACGGCAAATAGGTTATTTCATTCTGCTCATCCGTAATAACTCGCGAACATCGGCCATCAAATACACTAATGTTGGTTAATATAGGATCAGGGTCGGTGCCTTGGGTCCATCGAATCGTTCGAGAAGCGTTCCCTTCCTTGACTTCCAGGAGAGCATTCGCAGATCCGGTTACGGGTGCGAAAACATTAGGAATGATGCGCTCATCCTTATCGCGTGCCTGACAGGCTAGCTTCAGAATCCGTGAATATCCAGACTTACCAGCTCCATTATCGCCGTAAATTACAGTGATTCCATTCTCCGCAAACGGTAGGGTCTGGCCCGATTCGAGAATATTCACATTATGGATATCGGAGATCGAAATCAGCTTCAAGGCGGTTCTTGCCGCTGGTGCGCCAGAGAACATTCCGGAGGCTGGTGGAATCGCACTTAGGCCTGCCGGTAAAGGGGCGAGTCCTAGTTCCGACTTGGCGAGTGATAATACCTCCGAGTAGTCCTGAACGCTGAGTTCTATGTCGCCAGCTCGTAATAACCTGCGCACCGCGTCACCTTGCCAAGCGGGTATGGTGTTGGCCCAAGCGATGACATCGTCAATAGCAGCCATTATTCACTCCTCCTAGGTTCGTCATGATCGCACTTCGCTACTCCGTCCCCTCATCGGCTGGGAGTGGAGGGGTTCGCAGATGCGAACTCGCGCTCGGGAGTCGAGGGCTTTTAGAACGGGAAGGCAACAGCGGGGTGCGCGGGGGCATTCCCGTGGAAGCGGCTTTCGCGGTTTGTGATTTCGTGCGGGCGGGACTTCGTGGTGGGGATTGCTTCGTCGTGCTTCGCACTTCTCGCAATGACGGTTGGTGATGTCATTCCCGCGAAAGCGGGAATCCAGGTTCATGCTGCCTCGGGTCTGGATCCCCGCTTTCGCGGGGATGACAGTGCGGCAGCTCGAACAGGTGCCTATCACCTGAAGCACAACTTACGAAAAAAATCCGAGAATTTTTGGAAAGCTCTTGCATTCGGGGATCGCGTGATGTAAGTTGCAACGCTAACTATGAGCACCAATTGTCCGCTTGCAAGGCTTGTCTCAGCGCAGCGCGTTCATGAACTCCGAACAAAAATCGAACATCAAAAGGATTTGCGCTGTCTTGCTGAATCCTCGAATGCAGCTTGGAATCGCAATAGTTCATGAAGCACAAACGTATCTGCGACCGACTGAGAACTACTCATGGCGTGGAAGAAAGGCGGAGGGCTGGCAAATGTGCTATTTTTGTAACCGTACTTTCCCCACAACTAACCTGATTAGGAGACAAACATGCATCCTGCGATGACGATCGATACCGGTAATACCGGTTTTATGCTGCTGTGTACGAGCCTCGTCATGCTGATGACACCAGGGCTTGCCTTCTTCTACGGCGGCCTCGTCGGACGCAAGAATGTGCTTGCGATCATGATCCAGTCGTTCGTTAGCATGGGCTGGACGACGGTGCTGTGGTACGCGTTCGGCTACTCGCTCTGCTTTAGCGGGGATGTCGGCGGCGTGATCGGCAATCTTGATAAGGCATTCCTCAATGGAGTGGACCTGATGAGTCCCTCGCCGATCAATCCGACGATCCCGATGATCGTCTTCATCGCCTATCAGATGATGTTCGCGATCATCACGCCAGCACTTATCACCGGCGCCTTCGCGAATCGTGTGACGTTCAAGGCTTACATGCTATTCCTTACCGGCTGGCTGGTGTTCGTCTACTTCCCCTTCGTCCACATGATTTGGGGCGGTGGATTCCTGGCGCAATGGGGCGTGCTCGATTTCGCAGGCGGCATCGTCGTGCATAATATCGCCGGCATGGCAGCGCTGGCCTCGGTGCTCATCGTCGGCAAGCGGCGCTCCAAAGATGCAGGACCGCACTCGATCCCGCTCGTCGCGCTCGGCACGGGACTCCTGTGGTTTGGATGGTACGGCTTCAACGCCGGCAGCGAATTTCGAGTCGATGCAGTAACGGCCAGCGCATTTCTGAATACGGACATCGCTGCTTCATTCGCTGCGATTACCTGGATGATTGTGGAATGGATGACAACGCGCAAGCCAAAATTTCTCGGACTGCTTACCGGCGCCGTCGCAGGACTCGCGACGATCACTCCGGCGGCAGGTTACGTCTCCCCCACTGCCGCAGTTATGATCGGCATCATCGCTGGGCTTGTCTGCTTCATGGCCGTCATGCTCAAAAACAAACTCAAGTGGGACGATGCGCTTGATGTCTGGGGCGTCCACGGCGTTGGTGGCGCGCTCGGGATTGTGCTGCTCGGGGTCTTTGCAGACTCAGCATTCAACCCGGCGGTTGGCACCAATGGCCTCTTGTTCGGAAACACGCATTTCTTCGGTAAACAAGTGGTCGCAATCCTCTTCTCTTCCGTTTGGGCGTTCGGCTTTACGTATATCATGCTGAAGCTCATCAATCTCATCACGCCCGTCCGTGTCGAAGAGGGAGATGAAATTACGGGACTCGATGTCGCGTTACACGGAGAGTCAGCATACTTGGAGGACTCGATCTAATGAAAAACATGACGTGAGGCCAAGCGTGGACGCTGGCCCGATTTTCCGCTTCACTTAGTGCATGGCATCCATCTTATTCGTTGACGACGAACTCTCGGCCCGCGAGAATTATCGAACGATTCTCGAACACTATGGCCATGAGGTCCGATTCGCTTCTAATGTTCGCGAAGCGGTTACTGTGCTCTCCTCAAACGGCGGATTCGATCTCGTCATCACCGACATGCGGATGGGTGCGGAGAGCGGTCTCGATATGCTCCGGGAGTCCAGACGGCTCGCACCCGAGACGGAGGTTGTCGTCCTCACGGGCCACGCAGAACTTGAGAACGCGGTCACGGCCATGAAGCTCGGCGCGGCAGACTATCTGACAAAAGATACAGACTACAAGGAGATCATGCTGGTCGTCGAGAAGGCGCTTGAAAAGCGGGCGCTCAAACGCGAGATCGAGCGGCTCCGGAAGCAAGCTGGGGATGGACACCAGTATCACAGGATTGTCGGTAACAGTCCCGCTATCGTGCAATTGCAACAGGTGTTGCGGCGTGTGGCGCCAACCGATTCCCGTGTGCTGATCACCGGTGAGTCGGGGACCGGCAAAGAATTAGTTGCCGAAACGCTCCATCAGAATAGCGAGCGGAGAAACGGGCCATTCGTAGCGATCAATTGCGGTGCAATTCCCCGTGACTTGCAGGAGAGCGAGTTGTTCGGCTATGTACGAGGCGCGTTTACCGGCGCCGATCGAGACAAGCGCGGGCTCCTGGAATCCGCCGATCGGGGGACCGTGTTCCTCGATGAAGTCGGCGAAATGTCTCCTGAGACGCAGGTGAAGGTATTGCGCTTCTTGGAAAAGGGAGAGATTGTTCCCGTTGGCAGCGCCAAGACGCGATTAGTCAATGTACGAGTCATTGCGGCGACGAATCGCGATCTTGCGGAGGCCATTCGAAATCACGAATTCCGAGAAGACCTCTATTACCGGCTCAAGGTGTTGTCGATCCATCTTCCGCCGCTGCGCGAGCGGAAGGAAGATATTCCCGCGCTCGCGAACGCGCTCCTGCACGAACTGACGCAAAAGATCGGCAGCAAAGTCCGAAATATTGCGCCGCACGCGCTCGAAGCTCTGACCGCATACGATTGGCCCGGAAACGTCCGTGAGTTGAAGAACGTGATCGAGCGCGCACTCATTTTTGCCGATGGCGATGTAATCGATCTCGAACATTTGCCCGAAGAGTTGTTTACCCGCGCTGCAAAGTCCCATCCCGCAAGTGTGACCCGAGACACCGCTCCGCTCGATGAAATGGAGCGCGAGTATATTATCGGAGTTCTCCAGCGTAACGGCGGCAATAAACTCCAGACCGCGAAGCAGCTTAATATCGCAACGACAACGCTCTACCGGAAGCTTCGAATGTATGGGATTGAGTAAGGCTCCTGACTCGCGCCCACGATCACCGTAGCGAAACGCTATGCCTCGCCATGTCGAATCGCTATGATACTATTTGGTCCTGTTCGAGATTCCGCATAGATTTCGCAAGTTTCATAGATCGGCACGGTTCTTCAATAGAGAGTGGATACTCGCGAGAAAGACGAGTGAATACACTTATGAAAACTCTATTTGTTTTTGGGATCGCATTTTTCGTTGCTGGCATTGTCATCCCTCCGCAGCGGGCAACCGCTCAGGAGACGGTCTTCAACGTGCCGAGCCAGGACGTGCTTGCGCCGGGCGCAGTCTACGGGGAGCTGGATGGGCCATTCCGTCTGAGCGATCCGAAGTATGTGGCAATAACTCCACGCGTCGTCGTCGGACTTGGCTATAATTTGGAGGGTGGTCTAAACCTTCCCGGATACATCAATGAAGGCGACAAGCTCTGGACCGCCATGTTCACACTCAAACACGGGCAATCACTTGACACCACTGGCCCGTGGACACTGACGGAAGGTGCCCATGTCTATCTCCCGCTCACGTCGGGCCGCGATGTTGGCGCCTTCGGGTATGTGATGACGGGATATAAGCTGATGGGAACATTGCGTCTCAGCGGAGGCGTGTATGCCGCGACACAAGCCGTCACGGGCACAGGTGAGACTGAAATAGGCGTGCTCGGCGGCGTCGAGTTTGCCATTAATGGATGGCTGACTGCCGCCGTCGATGGATACTCCGGCAAGAACGGCCTTGGTTATATCACACCTGGCCTATTCGTCAATCCGTTTGGCACGTGGATATTCTATCCCGCCTATCAGATTTCGAACGTCTCGCGGGATGGCGACAGCTATCTATTTGAAGTGGGGTATACCTTTTAGTTGATTTTCAGTATACTTTTTAGTTGATTTTCAGATGAGCTCGGCCACTCTCAACGGAGCCTTCTATGGCAGCATCTTCGCCCCATCCCTCTTGGTGCGTGGATGGGTTGACCGTGCTGTTGTTGAGCAGCGCATACGGGAAATGCGCGAGCAACCCGCGTTCTCGCGCTCCGCGCGGTGGGTTGGTGGAAGTGACGACGTTCTCGTAACCGGCCATCCGGCGCAAGTCATTGGCGAGTACCGTAGTTTTGGAGATAATCCAAAACGACCCATGGCCAACCGCATCCTTGAACGAGGTCTCCGCATCCGGATTCTCACGGGCTTCTCGCTCGTTATTTTCCTTACGCTTCTCATCGCGGGATGGTCGTATTACAGCATCACATCGCTGGGCCGCGTGGCAGAGAACGTATTCATTGCGAATTACCGCAGCATTCAATACGCACACACGATGGAGCAGGCCGAAGATGCCCTGCTGCGTGTTGCACCAGGCTCGATCGCGTTTCAGAATGCCGACGTCCGATTCCGCAAGGCGCTCGACCTGGAGTTTCACAATATTACGGAGACGGGTGAGCTGGAAACCGCTCGCGCGATCGATGCGGCTTACAAAACATTCTCTATGGCTCTGATCTCCGGTTCGTCGGGCGAAATATCGTCCAGCGGGTCAGAGGTAATCCACGCTCTCGAGCGAATGCTCGGCTTGAACGAGCGCGCCATGTTTGCACGGTCGGACGCAATGATCGAGCAAGCGAATGTCGCGCGGACCTCTACGCTCGTTATCACTGGATTGCTCGTTAGTATCTCGATCCTGCTCGCGGTTGCCGTATCGCGCAGGAGTCTTGCCGAGTTTCAGGAGCTGGACCGCGCCAAGAGCAACTTCGTTGCCACGGCGGCCCACGAACTGAAGAATCCTCTTAGTTCGATCAAGACGACAAGCGCGCTGCTCCGCGATGGGATTGCCGGACCACTGAGCGCAAAGCAGGCCGACATGCTTACCAGCATTCAATCCGAGTCCGACCGGCTGCTCAATCTTGTACGCGAATTGCTCGATCTCGCGAAGCTCGAGACCGGCTCGTTAGAACTGCATCGCTCGCCCATTGATGTCGAGGCCCTGTTCGAGAGTGCCATTCTGCCGATTGCCATGCGGGCGGATCGCGCAAACGTCGGCATCGACATCGCCGTGATGCCCGATGTGCCGGAGCTTTCCGTGGACCCGAACAAGATGGCATGGGCGATTACGAATTTGCTTTCGAACGCGATCCGCTATTCGCCGCCTGGCATTTCCATCGAGGCGAGGGCGAGTCTGATCGAACGCGAAGTGTGGCTATCGGTGACCGATCGTGGAAAGGGAATCGCCGAGAAAGACCTCGGGCGCATTTTCGACAAGTTTGCACAGGTGGAAGAAGGCGCGATGGGGATCGGCTCCGGCTCGGGGCTTGGCCTCGCCATTGCCCGCGAGATCGTGCAGGCGCACGGCGGCCGCATTTGGGCAACCAGCACGGTTGACGATGGATCGTCGATGGAACACGGCTCGACTTTCACAATTGCATTGCCTCTTAACAAGCATTCAGCATGAACGACATCTTATTCATTGGCATCATCGCAGTCTTCTTCTTGATCGCTATCGCGTTTCAGGCCTACTGCGAAAAGATTTAAGCACACACCATCATGTTCGGACCAATTCTCCTAATCCTCGTGCTCGGGGTGATCGCGTACCTCATGTTCGCGCTCCTCTATCCTGAGAAATTCTAACTACGACCGATGACAACGAACGGTATCATACAATTGCTGGCCTTCGTGCTCGCTCTCGTCCTCGTGACGAAACCGCTGGGCATCTTCCTCACTCGAGTGTTTAGCAACGAGCGGAATTTCCTTACTCCGGTCGTCGGACCGCTCGAACGACTGATCTACCGGCTCTGCGGGGTTAAACCCAACGCCGAAATGAAGTGGACCACGTATTCCATGGCAATGCTGATGTTCAGCGTCGTGGGCGCCATCGTCCTCTATGGGATCATGCGCTTGCAGGACATTCTCCCGTGGAACCCGCAAGGGCTCGGAGCGGTCGCGCCCGATTTGAGCTTCAATACGGCAGTCAGCTTCGTGACCAACACGAACTGGCAGGCGTACAGCGGCGAATCGACGATGAGCTATTTCACCCAGATGGCTGGTCTTGCCTTCCACAATTTCGTGTCGGCTGCTACGGGAATTGCCATCGCCGTTGCTGTCACACGCGGACTCGTGCGCTCCTCGGCCCAGACTCTTGGCAACTTTTGGGTCGATCTCGTACGGGCCACGCTTTACGTGCTTCTGCCGATCTCCATCGTGGTCGGATTGATTTTCGTTGCTGGCGGCATGGTCCAGAATCTATCGCCCTATGTCACGGCAATCACGCTCGAAGGTGCGAAGCAAATCATCCCGATGGGACCCGTCGCCTCCCAGGAAGTGATTAAGATGCTCGGGACGAACGGCGGCGGCTTCTTCAATGCCAATTCCGCCCACCCGTTCGAGAACCCAGCGGCATGGACGAGCTTCATCCAGGTTCTTCTCATCTTCTCGATTGGATCAGGTCTGACGTATATGTTTGGGCGTATGGCAAAGGACCAACGGCAGGGCTGGGCGATCTGGGGCGCGATGATGTTCCTCTTCCTCGCGGGGCTTGTAACGTGCTATATGTCCGAGCAATCCGGCAACCCGATTCTTGAAAAAGCGGGCATCGAGCGCGCCGCGACCGAGACACAATCGGGCGGTAACATGGAGGGCAAGGAGGTTCGCTTTGGAATCACGCAGAGTGCGCTCTTCGCCACAGTGACCACGGATGCCTCCTGCGGCGCGGTTAACGGAATGCACGATAGCTTCACCCCAATTGGTGGTATGGTCCCACTCTTCAATATGATGTTGGGAGAGGTGATCTTCGGCGGCGTTGGCTCGGGGCTCTATGGCATGTTCGTCTTCGTGTTAATTTCGGTGTTCATCGCGGGGCTCATGGTAGGCCGCACGCCAGAATATCTCGGGAAGAAGATCGAGTCGAAGGAGGTCAAGCTCGCGATGCTTGCACTGCTCTCGCTCGTCTTCTGCATGCTCGGCTTCACGGCATGGGCGGTTGTGAGGCCTGACGCGCTGAAGAGTCTGGCGAACACTGGCCCGCACGGGCTAACGGAAATCCTCTACGCATTCACATCGGCGACCGCCAACAACGGCTCTGCGTTTGCAGGTTTAAGTGCGAACACGCCATTCTTCAACGTGACGCTCGGCTTTGCAATGCTCTTCGGGCGCTTCTTTGTGATCGTGCCGATGCTGGCCGTTGCAGGAAGCATGGCGAAGAAGACGGCAGTGCCAGTCTCGCACGGTACGTTCCTTACGAATACACCGCTCTTTGGAACGCTGCTGGTGATGGTGATCCTCATTGTCGGAGGACTCACGTTCTTCCCCGCGCTCTCGCTCGGGCCGATCCTCGAACACCTGCTCATGCAAGCTGGCAAACTCTTCTAATTGATCCGAACTCCAAGCACTATGTCAAAACACGAAGTACACAAACAGAAGAGTCTGTTCGATCCGGCGATCGTCAAACGCGCGCTCGTCGATTCGATAAAGAAACTCGATCCACGACTATTGTGGAAGAGCCCGGTCATGTTCGTCGTCGAAATCGGAGCCGTGCTGACCACCGCATCATGGGTGCGCGAGCTTACTGGTTTCTCATCGGGTGATGCCGTATTCTCCGGCCTCATCTCCGCGTGGCTCTGGTTCACGGTCCTCTTTGCGACGTTCGCCGAAGCCATGGCCGAAGGCCGCGGTAAGGCACAGGCCGATGCCCTTCGCAAGACGAAGACCGAGACCATGGCCAAGCGCGTGACTGGCGATACCGTTGGCAAGGGCGTTCAGTTCACTCAGGTCAACGCAACGATGCTCCGGAAGGGCGACATCGTGCTTATTGAGGCGGGAGACATCATTCCTGGTGATGGAGATGCGGTCGAAGGGGTTGCCTCGATCGACGAGTCGGCGATTACCGGCGAGTCTGCTCCTGTCATCCGCGAGAGCGGTGGCGATCGCTCGGCGGTGACAGGCGGCACGCGCATCATCTCCGATTGGCTCAAGGTGAAGATCACATCGAATCCTGGCGAGACCTTCATCGACCGAATGATCGGGCTCGTCGAAGGCGCTTCGCGGCAAAAGACTCCGAATGAAATCGCACTAACGATCCTCCTCTCGGGCATGACGATCATCTTCGTCGTCGCATTGGTCGCATTGCAGTCCTTCGCGACCTACCTTGCAAGTCCGGTTTCGATCGTCGTGATGGTCTCGCTGTTGATCTGTCTTATTCCGACGACCATCGGCGGCCTTCTTTCGGCGATCGGTATTGCAGGCATCGACCGCGTATTGCAACGCAATGTTCTCGCAATGTCGGGCCGCGCCGTCGAAGCCGCGGGCGATGTGAGCACGCTCCTGCTCGATAAGACGGGCACGATCACCATCGGCAATCGCATGGCGACGGAGTTTCTGCCTGCGCCGGGCGTGACAATCGAAGCGTTGGCGCAGACGGCGCATCTTTCCAGTCTTAGCGATGAGACACCCGAAGGAAGGAGTATCGTCGCGCTTGCCGAACAGATCACGAGGGATCTCCCATTCGAACTGCTCTCCGCCGCGAAGACCTTCATCCCATTTTCCGCACACACACGCATGAGCGGCGTTGATATGGGCGGAAGCGCGATTCGCAAGGGGGCGGTTGATGCTATCGCCAGACTGGCTGGTCCGGGTGGCATGCCCCCTGAAGTCACAGCACAAGTCGAGCGAATTGCGAAATCGGGTGGCACACCTCTGGCTGTTGCCCAGGATGGGCGAGTGCTCGGTGTGATCCACCTTAAAGATATTGTAAAACCCGGAATGCGCGAGCGCTTCGAACAATTGCGCGCGATGGGGATCAAGACCGTGATGATTACTGGCGACAACCCGCTAACGGCGCGGGCGATTGCCGAGGAAGCCGGAGTCGATGATTTCCTTGCCGAAGCAACTCCGGAAGCAAAGATGGCGCTGATCCGCAAGGAGCAGGCAATGGGTAAACTCGTCGCAATGACCGGCGATGGCACGAACGATGCGCCCGCACTCGCCCAAGCTGATGTCGGCGTTGCAATGAACACCGGCACGATGGCCGCGAAGGAAGCGGCGAACATGGTCGATCTCGATAGCAACCCGACAAAGTTGATCGAGGTGGTTGAGATTGGCAAGCAGCTTCTCATGACGCGTGGCGCGCTGACGACCTTCAGCATCGCCAACGATGTCGCCAAGTATTTCGCGATCATTCCGGCCATGTTCATGGCGGCATTCCCGGAGCTGGCGGCATTGAACATCATGGGTCTCCACTCGCCGCAAAGCGCGATTCTGTCCGCCGTCATTTTTAATGCGCTGATCATCGTTGCACTCATACCCCTTGCGCTCAAAGGCATCAAGTACCGCCCATTAGGCGCGGCGGCGGTGCTGCGAAGGAATATTCTCGTCTATGGCGTCGGTGGAGTGATCATTCCCTTCATCGGTATCAAGGCAATCGATCTTGTGGTTTCAGCTTTTGGATTCTAATACGATATGAAAACGATTATTACTTCACTCATCATGACGGTCGTGCTCACGGTGCTCCTGGGCATTGTCTACCCGCTTGCCATGACCGCGATCTCGCAGGTAGTCTTTCCGAGTCAAGCCAACGGAAGCCTCATCGAGCGCGACGGCAAAGTCATCGGCTCATCTTTGATCGGACAATCGTTCGGTTCGCCAACGTTCTTTCATGGCCGGCCGTCGGCGGCGGGCACAGGCTACGACGGAATGTCATCTGGCGGATCGAATCTTGGTCCGACCAGCAAAGCATTGATGGACCGGATTGCCCACGATCGGGACTCGCTTTGCAAACTCTATCCCGAGTTGACGCCAAGCGTGGGCGCTGGCGGCGCGCTTCCCGCCGACATGCTGACCGCATCGGCCTCCGGGCTTGATCCCGACATCAGCGTGGCAAACGCCATGTTGCAAGCCAACGTGATTTCCAGAACGACCGGACTGCCGATTGATAGTGTGCGATCGCTTGTTCAACAGCATGTGAAGGGCCGCGATCTGGGCTTCCTCGGGGAGCCACGTGTTAATGTACTCGAACTCAACCTTGCGCTGCTCGATCGTCTTAAACATCCGTGATCGCATGATATGACCGACGCGCTCTCCGTTGAAGACCTCCTGCACGAGATCAAATATGCGAAGGAAAGCCCGCTCCGCATCTATCTCGGCGCAGCGCCCGGCGTCGGCAAGACCTACCGCATGTTGCAGGATGGGAGTGCCCTGAAAGCACGCGGAGTCGATGTTGTTGTCGGATACGTAGAGCCTCACGAGCGTCCAGACACGATCGCGCAGATTGGCTCGCTCGAAGTCATTCCGCAGAAGGTCATCGAGTATCGAGGAGTGTCGCTACATGAGATGGACACCGAAGCCGTGATCGCACGCAAGCCGCAAGTCGTGCTTGTGGACGAACTTGCACACACCAACGCCCCCGGCTCTTCGCATCAAAAACGGTATGAGGACATCGAGGATATTTTGGCCGCCGGCATTGCCGTCTTCAGCACGTGCAACATCCAACATTTGGAGAGCGTCCACGATATGGTCGAGCGGATGACCGGTGTGGAAGTGAAGGAGCGTGTCCCCGATACATTCTTCTCCCTTGCCCGGGAAATGATTATCGTGGATGTCACGCCCGATGAGCTGCAGGAGCGAATGCGGCAGGGCAAAATCTATCCGCTCGAACGGATCGAGAAGTCCCTTGCCAACTTTTTCACGCGCAGCAATCTCAGCATGTTGCGCGAGCTTGCGTTGCGCGAGATGGCCAACGATGTCGAGCAGAAGGACAAAGAAGCGCGCCACGAAACGAACACACCCGGCACGGCGCATTCAGGAGAAAAAGTGTTGGTGGCGGTCCCCGCCACGAGCGATGCGATTCGCCTCATCCGGCAGGGTTCGCGAATGGCGGGGCGTATCAACGCAAAGTGGATCGTGGCGTTCGTCGAGCGTACGGGTGTGAGTCTCAGCGAAGAGTCCGAACGCACATTGCATGAGTCCTTCTCACTGGCTCGCACGCTGGGCGCGACCGTCGTACAATTGCAGGGTCAGCACGTCGCACGAACCCTCACTCGGTTCGCGGAGGAAGAAGGCATCACGCAGATCGTGATCGGCGCAACCCATCGCGCGTGGTGGAAACGAGCGCTCGCTCGCTCGACCGTCGGAGAGCTGCTGAAACAGGTCGGGGAAATCGGAGTGTTTGTCGTTGCCATGAAGCCCGAAGACGAAGCGGCAGAGCGTCAAGCTGCACCTCCCTCTACCCTTGCTCCGCTCGATCACAGAGTACGGCTCACGGACTACATTAAGCCGCAGAACATTCTCGCCAATCTTCAGACTGTCCAGACGGTGGAGCAGACCATCTCGGTTCTGATCGATCACCTCATCCAGACCACTCCGAAGCTCGCTCCATACCGGCCGGAAAT
Organism: Candidatus Kapaibacterium sp.; assembly: GCA_017882165.1. Taxonomy (GTDB): domain Bacteria; phylum Bacteroidota; class Ignavibacteria; order Palsa-1295; family Palsa-1295; genus PALSA-1295. Next base: position 15,225 of record JADGPZ010000007.1, on the reverse strand, counting down.
CATGGAGACCATCCTGCGCCGCGAACGCCTCATGAGCACGTTCCTCGATACGGGGATCGCCATTCCGCATTCAGCAGGATTTGACAAGATCACCGACATTCATGCGGTCATGGCCCTGACACCGCAAGGCGTGCTCTCTCTTGGCCGGGACGCAAAGGCATATATCGTTGTCCTGTTCTTGTCACCGGAAGTTGGCCGGGCAAACCACCTCAAATTCCTCGCAGCCATCGCGCGTGTTTTCATCGACAAAACAACGACCCACGAGATCGCCATGACTGCGAGTGGAGAGGACGCATTTCAGATGATCCAAAAACTGGAACTGACGGGAAGGATGAATTGAGGCCAGCGCCCACGCTTGGCGTCATGCCTGAGATAATCCGTTGCGTCTGGAGCGTGACCGATCCGCTCATGATCGCCTATCATGACGAGGATTGGGGCGTGCCGGAGCACGATGAGTCGAAGCTCCTCGCAAAGTTGATACTCGATGGCGCGCAAGCGGGACTAAGTTGGGTCACGATCCTGCGAAAGCGCGAAGGATACCTGAAGGCATTTCACGGATTCGATGCAGAGCGCATGGCGCGATTCGGCAAGCGTGACATTGAACGGCTGATGAAGGACGCTTCAATAGTCCGCAATCGTCAGAAGATTGAAGCTGCAATTTCCAATGCCAAGGCATATCTAAAGCTGAAAGAGCGCGGCGTTAACTTCGATGATTTTCTCTGGAAGTTTGTGGATGACGAGACCAAGCACAATCATTGGAAAACGATCAAGCAGCTCCCCGCCGTCACCAAAGAATCCGAAGCTATGAGCCAAGCCCTCCGCGAAGAAGGCTTCCGCTTCGCCGGCCCGACGATCGTCTACGCCTTTATGCAGGCCGTCGGGATGGTCAATGACCACACGGTTGACTGCTTCCGGCATCGGGAGCTTTCGGATTAGGTCAATTCTCCGTGCCTTAGGAATGAAAGAATACTGTGACTGTTATGAGAAGCTATGAAGACGCTGTCTTTTGCCGGATGTGTTACCGTTATCATTCTCTTGTTCATTGCAGGGAGAGTAAGTGGGCAGAATGATAGTATGATGCTGCGCTTCAGAGTTCATGCTGAACCGATTCACTGGGTGGTTACAACCACCGTTTCGAATGATTGGGACACAAACGTAACCCACAAGATATACACGGGGACCATACCGATTGACTTCGTTGTGAATCAGATGGTCCCGCACACAGACACAGTTGGCACCGCCCCGAATCCTTACTCAGCACCAGGCTTTGGCTTCATCATTGATTCCACTGCAAACCTTCTGAGGAAATTCGTGATAGCAGCGTACGTTCCAACGGGCATTCCACTGAATGGCGCGCCAAGCGGCCAGAGTGTGTCACATTATCTCTTGACTTTCGACTCAATCCCATTCAATAGATCGCTGTCTTCGATCTCTGTCCAGCCTAACCGCCATGCGACTGCCTTGAATGCATACGTCATGGTTTCCATAAAGCACGCTGGAGGGTCTGAGATGGGAGGATGGGATACATCCGGAATAATTTATGATAGCGTGTTTCTGGAGATGGACAAGATCATCCCTGCAAGCGTTATTAAACCGACTGATCCGCGTGGGAGCCTAACGGTAACGGTCACAGATGGGGGCAGAACATTAGAAACGATGTTCTCGGCATCTCCCTATACTCGATCATTTGAAATTTTTGATTTTCTCGGAAAGAGTGATCTGAAATATCTCATTCCATGCACGAGTTCAACTCTCGACCTCCCCGTCTATCATCTCCCTCCTGGCTGCTACTTTGCCCGGCTTGGCGATCAGGTGGCGAAGTTCGTGGTGCCGCCGAGATAGGCTATTGGTTGAGCAGATCCGGAAAATCGCGTCTGAAATGCTCGACCTCCGGCCGCGTCACGCTCGCGACGTAAGGCTGATCTGGATGCTTTCGGAAATAGCGAATGTGGCAGTCCTCAGCGTGATAGAATCGGCTGAACGGCGCAAGCTGCGTTACGATTGGTGAAGAGAATCTATGCGAGGCAGTCAGCTCTGCGATGTATACATCAGCCTCCCACTTCTGCTGCGCGGTGTGATAGAAGATCGCGGAGCGGTACTGTGCGGTCCTTCATCCGGTCCTTGCCGATCGTGCGTGGTTGGGTCATGCTCGCAGAAGAAGACTTCGAGAAGCTTCGCATAGCTGATCTCCTTCGGATCGAACGCAACATCGACCGACTCCGCGTAGCGCGTCGAGCCGCTACCGACTATTTCGTAAGAGGGATTTGGCTCTGAACCACCACAGTAACCCGGCAGCGCATCTTTGACCCCCTTGATTTCGAGGAAGATTTCTTCGGAATGCCAGAAACATCCCATCGCAAACGTTGCGTGCTGGAGGGTTGTGTCGCTAACGGTCTGAAGCTCAGTCTCCGCGCGAGCAACATGCCGGCACATTCTGAAGAACATGACGGCAAGCACAAATGCTACGATGCCGAAGATACTCGCTGACTTTCGAAGGCGTTTGTTCATTCCGATTCCCGATCAAATTACGTTATAGCTTGCTGCCAAGCGTGGGCGCTGGCCATTGGTTTCGGAATGAGCGCGCATCAAATGTCCAGCGGGTCATTCGTTCGGAATGAGACGACTTTGTTCTTCGGCTTTTCGAGCTTCTTTGAATTCTTCGCGGGCGGCTTGTAGCCATCGTCCGGCACAGACATGGCTCGAACTACCTGAGCCGATTCGGGATCGGACGAGCAACTCACGAGCGGCCCGGCGAGCAACAGAACGGAAACCAACAAGCGTGGAAAAAACTGCGATATTGACCTTTTATCCATATCATCACCTATCTATCGGGAGCGCCACTTTGTGCTGCGCTCCCTTCACTATATATAACTTCGTTCAGCCGGGAATGTTACACTCCCCCGGAAACAAAATGTAATCCACCGTATTATCACCGATGACAATTCATTCATTCTTCCGTTTTGTTTGTTCTGTTTATTAGTGGCAATATGTTAACTTTGGCGGAAAACACGAAGTGAAAGCAATCATCATGGCAGGGGGGTTCGGGACGCGACTGAGGCCGCTGACGATGAATTTGCCCAAACCGATGGTCCCAATGATGAACCGGCCCATGATGGAGCACATCGTCCGGCTGTTGCGCAAGCACGGAATGACTGACATCACGTCGCTGCTCTATTATCATCCGGACGCGATCACGTCATACTTCGGCGATGGTTCAGAGTTCGGAGTTTCGATGGACTACATCCGCGCGGAAGCGGATTTTGGTACGGCGGGCTCGGTTCGCAACGCGACAGAGCAGCTTGGCATCACGGACCAAGTCCTCGTTATCTCCGGCGATGTGCTGACCGATTTCGATCTGACGGCTGCGATCGCGTTTCACGAGAAGAAGCGCGCGCTGGCCACGATCGTGCTGACGCACGTGAAGAATCCGCTACACTACGGCATTGTGATGACGAATGCCGATCAGGACATTGTCCGATTCCTTGAAAAGCCATCGCTCGGTGAAGTGTTCTCCGACACAATCAACACGGGCATCTACATTCTCGAACCAGAAGCTTGTTCCGAGATTCCTTACAAGCGCGAGTTTGATTTCAGCAAGGAGCTGTTTCCGGCGCTCCTGCCACGCAAAGGCGCACTTGCCGGATATATCGCGAGTGGCTACTGGCGGGATGTTGGCAATCTCAATGAGTACCACGAAGCGCACATGGACGCGCTGGCTGGGCTGGTACAGCTCGACTTCCCCGGCGAGCCCCATGACAGTCTGGTCGCGGAGAAAGGAGCACTCACCGAAGGCGCGACCTTTCGAGGCTCGAATCTTGTCGCACATGGCAGTCAGATCGAGCCTGGCGCACGGCTGACGAACGCGATCGTCGGTGCGAACTGCCACATCGAGGCCGGCGCGGTGATCGAGAACTCGGTGCTATGGGATGGCGTGCGCGTTGGACGAAGGGCGCACGTCAGCCATTCGGTCGCGTGCAATAATGTTGCCATCGGCGCGATGGCCACCGTTCAGGAAAATGTCTTTATCGGCGAAGGCACACAAATCGGAGATGGCGCAGAGATCAAGCCCAACGTGAAGCTCTGGCCTGGAAAGCGCGTCGAGGCCGGTGCGAAGCTCGCGACGAGTCTCGTCTGGGAGGAGGAGTGGAATCGCGAGTTGTTCACGAACTCGCGCGTCAGCGGGACTTCGAACATTGAGCTGATACCCGAGCTTGCCGCGAAAATTGGCGCTTCACTCGGGGCGCTGGCCGGACTCGGGCAGCGCATCGTGATCAGCCGCGACTCCGATCCCGGCTCCCGTGTCCTTTCGCGAGCGCTCACAAGTGGCGTCATGAGCGCCGGCGTGATTGTCGTCGATATGCAGCAGACTCCGATTCCGCTTACGCGACATCATCTTCGTGATGCCCGGCACTCGGCTGGCATTCATGTTCGCAAAAACCCGATGGACCGCCGCCGTTCGGACATGATCTTTTTCGATTCCGGCGGCTACGATCTGCCGTCGAACAAAGGCAAGGCGATCGAACGCCATTTCTTTGGCGAGGACTTTCCTCGTGCGCCACACGACAAAGTCGGCACGATCGAATTCCCGGCGCACACCGGCGAAATCTACACGAAGCGATTCACAAGCGCGCTTGATGTCGAGTTGATTTCGCGTTCGCACTTCAAGCTTGCGATCGATTATGCCTATGGCATCGCCTCGACAATCTTTCCGAATATCCTGGGGACTTTGGGCAGTGAAGTCGTCTCGATCAACGCCTATCTGGAGCCGACTCGCCTGACGCGAGGCCGTGAGGAGTTCGATCGTTCCATGCGACATCTGGCCAACGTCGTCAAGTCGCTTGGTTATCAGATAGGCTTCATTCTGGACGCCGGCGGCGAGCGCGTCGGAATGGTTGATGAGGACGGACAGACATACACCAACAACTCGCTGCTGACGCTTCTGACAAAACTCTTCCTTGAGAGCGAAGCGAAACGAGGCCGAAAAGTGCAAACGATCGCCGTGCCAATCTCCGCCACAAGTGAAGTGGAAGAATTGGCTGAGCGGCACGGCATCGAGGTACTCTACACGAAGAATACCCATGCCGACATGATGCGCGCTGCCAGCGAAGAACGGGTTGCATACGTCGGCGGAACGCTCGGCGGAGCGATCTTCACCAACTACTTTTTTGCAGTTGATGGCATGTTCACCGTCGCCAAAACGCTCGAGATGCTCGCCGTCCTCGGCAAGAACTTGGGCGAAGTCGCCCGCGACATGCCGCATCGAGCGCAATCGCGCTCGCAAGTGTTCTGCAAGCCGGAGGAGCTAGGAAAGATCATGCGACGTGCAATGAATCATGCGCACGCGATGAAGAAAGTCCTCATTGATGGCATCAAGTTCTATCCCCAACACGATGACAACTCATGGGTCCTCCTCTTGCCCGAAAGAGAACGGCCCTATTGCTCCATTCTCGCCGATGCTGAAACCGAAAAAGTTGCGAAGAGCCTCTCAGTCAAATACACCGGTTTGGTCGAAAAGTGGAGGGATGCAACGGAGTAGCTATTGGAACCCGAAACAGCACCTTTCTGCTTTCGTAGTCAGCATATGACAAACGGCAAACGACTCTCGCGTTTCATAGTCCTCGTAACGATCGTGGCAGCCCTCGCGTCGCTGGCACATGCACAGGTGCGAGCTACGGGTTCCGGCATCCATTTCAACATTCCTGCGGCCGGGACGAAGTTCCTCAACAATTACTACGTCACCGATTCTGCTGGCAATCTTTTGGCGGATAGTGTGGTCAAGTCGCCGATGGTCCCCGATGGGCAGATCGTCCTCGCGACCGGCGTCAAGGCCTATGGGCGCTCGAACTGCATCTCCACGTTCGGTCCCTCGCATCCCGACACCACCTTCATCTCGTTTGCGAAGAACGGCGATCTCTATGTGCTCCACCGCATCGATGCGACAAGCCCACCGACGTGGGACTGGCTCCCATTCACCCTGCAACCGGGAAAGTTGCTGAAGACCAAGCCCACCCGTGAGGTCTACTTCAAGAAATCCGCTGAACCCTGGGTACTCATGCACCGCCGCGAGATCACCGTCATGGGTCACGATACCGTGACGGTTTCGGGTAAAGTTTACGATTGTGTTAAACTTGTCTCCGTCGAGATCCGTACGGAAGATGGTGTGGATTACAAGAACGCCTACACCTACTGGTACTCACCAGAGGTTGGCCTCTTCCTCCGCACGAGCTTCGGCTGGAACGGACCCTACTTCATGTATCAGCAGGTGACGGAGATTGTGACTCCACGGCGGTAGGTGACCAACTTCTCTCTAAGGCCGAGAAAAAAGCACCAGTTCCGAAACATAGCTGCTGCTATCTCCAACGCCACTATAGATGTCCGTGGACACATCGCTGGACTTAGCGAACAGACCGATGGTTGGTGCAAACCAGAAATCAGTCGTCTCGAAGCTGCTATCGGTGTAAGGACCACCGCTCGAAGTTTGCCTCCAACTCTCACTGCATTTAAGAACACTTAAGCTCATTCCGGCTTCCGTAATGGTTTCGGCATCAACAAAACTTCTAACACTCGTCTTAATATAGTGGTCAGTACCATAGAAGGTATCGATCAATGGATCGCTGATTGCCTGTCGGCTACCCGTCGGGAAAGTATTCCATGAAAATCCTTTCGAAGATGAATCGCCAAAAGAAATATCGCCGTTTGCTTCGAAGGAATAGAAGCCGGAACTGTTGCCAGACTTCAAGCGGACCACGTTAGATTTTCCACCGATGTTCTTGCCAACTTCGATAATGATCAGCGTGTCGAACCGATACGTTAAATCTCGGTTAGTATAGCGATAGACGAACATCGTGCCCGGTGTCGGGGTCGTCCATGCGACGCTCGAACCACCCGTCGTCTCCGTACTGTGATTGCACGATATCAGAACCGCTGAAAGAAGACCGGCTACCAGAATTTTGAATGTTCTCATTTGGATGATGAAAAAGAGGTGAAGACTCTTATTAGGAATCAATATCTCGCCTGACAAGTTCACGCTTGAGGGTGAGAATGTGTTCCAGCCTACTGCCTGCAGATGTTCCTATGTGCTCAATTTGCGCTGAATTCGCCATATATCGACCCCGGACTTGCATTCTACAAAAAAAATGCGTAAGTTTATGTGCTATGTTTAGATTTAGATTCTCATACATTCTGATTTTGGCGCTCTGCGTTCTGAGCGGCACAGTAGCCGTTCACTCTGCATCGGGGGCGATGCCGCACGTCCAGTTCACTCGGCTCCAGTCGGCCGTCACGGGCACGGGCGTTGTCCTCTCGGAGCGCGAAGGTAAGCGCATTGAGCGTTTCCTCTCGGCGGTTTTCCCGATCCGGACGATGCGGCGCATGGAACACAAATCGACCGCGCCATTTTCTCGGCAAGCGGTCTATACGGTCGTCGAGCAAGATGGCACCCGATTTGTGCTCGTTGGCTTCACCGCCGAATGGACGCCAAGCGTGGGCGCTGGCAGGAAGCTTTCCACCAACGTCTTCGCAGCGTATCGTATCGAAGGCGGCGCGCCGAATCAGGTATGGCGGTCGAAACCGTGGGAAGCAACTTACAGCCATCTTGATTTCAAAACGGCGAGCGTTGCTCGCCGTGCCGTCATTCTGTTTCAGGAAGGTGGCGCACCGGATGAGTTCAGTCTCGCAAGCGTCTTCACGTTTCAGAACAAGCCCGAAGGACTCGTCATCAACGATCTGACACCTTCGCTTCCATGGCTCCGTGCCTTTACGCATTTTCCATTCCGTCCGTTGTACGGTTCCGCGATCTCGCTGACCCAAACCGATTCGCATCTCACGCTGAGCGCCAGCGATCAGGAATATCAGGTCGGCCTCGCGACTACTATCCGGCCCGAACGTAGCTGGCAGTATGTCCCGCGCCGCGACCGCTTCGAGCGCCTGCCACATGCCAGAATCCCGATCGGTGACATGACGCATGCGGAACGGTAGCCGCAGCCTTTAGGCTGCGCGAGGCGGTAATCGCCTTCCGGCAAAACGCAGGCTGAAGCCTGCGCCTACCAAAGCCCACTCTCCAAAACCGAAACTACACTTCGCCCTCGTACTTGCGCGACACGTAGCTTCGCACCTAACGGCAGCGTCCACTTCCGCGCCTCGTGACCGAACGGTAGTCCGCTAACTACCGGTACCTTCAGCTTACCAAAATAATCCGCAAAGATTTCGTCCAGCGTCCGAGTCGGCGCATCCGGATCGGTGTCGCAGTTGGTGAACTGACCGAGCAGCACTGCCTTCGACTGCTGCCATAAACCCCCCAGACGAAGTTGCGCGAAATGCGCGTCGACTCTACGCGGCTTCTCGTCGATCTCTTCAAAAAATGGAATCGCGTTTCGAAAACTCGGCTGATACGGCGTCCCCATCAGACTGCAAAAGACGGTGAGATTCCCACCAATCATTCGGCCTTCAGCAATTGTCTTCACTTTATTGAGCGCGTTGCCCTCCCCTTCAGTCATTGGCAACTCACCAAGTGGCTCCGCGCTCGTCATTGCGCGCCAGAAATTTTCTTCGGTGAATGGGTCGATCTCGTCCCACAGATCAACGCCTGGCATCGGACCGAAAAAGCACGATGCTAAACCGGCCTTCTTATGCAGCGCGGCAAGGAGCGCGGTCGCATCCGAATAACCGACGATGATCTTCGGATTCCGCCGCACGAGATCGTAGTCGATCGAGTCCAGCAATCGTATTGACCCGTACCCGCCGCGATGGTAGAAGATCGCCTTCACCCGCTTGGCGCGGAACATCGCGTGCAAATCGGCGGCGCGGTCTTTATCGGACGCGGTGAGATAATCCGCGTGGTGGGCGGCGACTCCGCCGCCCACGTGCTTCCCCACCTCGACGCGATACCCCAGCTGCTCGAAATACCGCACCGACCGCTCGACGCGCTCCGCCGATCTCGGCGGACTCGCCGGCGCGACGATCCCGATCACATCTCCTTGACGCAATGCGCGTGCCTTCATTATGTCATACCTTTCTTTTGCACAATATGCTCAACGGGTGCATGTACGTTTGTGCTTCATGAACTGTGGCCACCATCAATCGCATTTGACATTCTTGCTATCCGACACCATCTTAAAATCATCAAGGCCACATGCCATCTTGGCAGCCACTTCATACCTCAGCCCTCAGCCCCCATCCTTCTCCCGAAGGTTGGTGCCCATAACCTGAAGCACAATATAACACCTCGGCATGCGATTCCCTGCTGGTAACCCGTTTGTTTCTCGGCGCAACCTATTTTGTCAATTTTTGTGAGTTTTTTGTGAGTTTTTCGTGGGGTTGTTTTTCTGAGTTATTCATTATTTTCGTAGCGATCCTCATGCGCATGTCGCCCGCCTGAGATAAACGAAATTGAGGTGGGAGAAATGAACAGAATCAGACGCAGCCGCGCAAAGCGGCATATCGCATGGGAACAGGCCGAACTTGCTTCGGGAGGTTTCTACGCCCAGAATTTTCACGAGGTCTCAGTCCGCTACCCGACGCTCACCCCGATGGAGCGCCGCGTGGCCGCGCTCGTCATGGCAATGCTGCCAAGCTGGAAGATCGCCGAGATCCTCTGCATCCGCGAAGAGACCGTCGAACGCTACCGCTGCCGCATCCGCCGCAAACTTGGGTTGCACGGCGGCTGGCTCCAGGAGCATCTCGCAACAATCTGACGTCCTACCCCGATTGTCGTGGTTTTGTCCGGGTGGATGCGGTGGACGGGGGCCTAAGTTTGTAGTAGTTCTCTCGGGGCTCGGTCCTGAACAGAGCATCATGAATATCCGAACGGCAACCTAATGACATTCGTAGACTAAGATGGCTATCTCATTTGACAAACTTGTAGGCGCTCTTGCCGGTGCGGTGGTCGAGGCAAGCAACCAGGTAAAACAGACTCATATTAGTGACCTTTGGAGATACTTCAAGGATGGGTCGCCGGTCTCCACAGAGCTACAAATACCGCGTTTTGACCATAGTACTGGCCAGCAGGGTGAGCCCGTTCGAGTCAATGTGCCTCTCATTAGCTTGATCAATCCGAGCCAACTGGCTATCAAGCAGATGCAGGTTACGATGCAGCTTGACTTGAACGATATTCTCGACACAACCAAGCAGCAACTGGCAAAATCACCGAAAGCGACGGCTACGCCAGTAAGCTACGAATGGAAACGATCGGTCTATAACCCAGCCGTAATGGCTTCGACCGCATCTGGTAAGCAGGCGGGCCAGTCGGGCACGGCTCAAGTCGTTTTGATCGTCGAGGCTGTAGATCCTCCAGAGGCCTTGTCGAAACTACTTGATCACCTAAACAAGAGTCTTTAACTCAATCACCAAACACAACAAGAAAGGTAAGTCATGTCAGTAATCGGAAATGAATTTAGTGGATTGCCAATCGCCGATCTCATCGGTGCACCACTCAAGGCAGCGTGCGATGCTCAAATCCGTCTCGCAAACGCGACGGCGAGTTTCATCAATAATATCGGCTTCAATACGGAACCTTCGTTGGCCCCGGACGGCACACGCCTGAAAGACGCAGCCGGTCGACCTCTCTCCAAGCTTGTTCCGAGGCAGGTCGATTTTTCGTTCTGGAAACCCGTAGCGATGAACACATTGGGTGTCGGCGCCACGGCAACTCTGGCTGTTTTTGTTCCTGGGGTAAGCGGTAACACGATTACTGGAGTCAAGATTAAGAACATTGCGGGTGATATGGAGGTCATTACCTTCCTCGCTCCTATCCCGTGGACCACTGATGATAGTGCAACGGCAACACTTCTTGCAAGTGCAATTAACAGCAAGGGTCCGCTCGCTGGCGGATACACCGCTTCAGCAAGCGGTACAAGTCTAAGCTTGACCGCACCTTCGGGGAGTGGCACATCCGTGAACAGTTGTACCGTTGATATCACGACTACCGGAGCACTGAAATACGTACAAGGAACGTTCGCTGGTGGAACGGATGAAGGGGGTGATGCGCAAGTTCAAAAGGTCGTGCTATCCGTTCCATTCCTGGCGATAGTAAATATACCATCGCTGATGGTCAAGAACGTCGATATTACCTTTGACATGGAAGTGAAATCGTCCGAATCGCACAAGGACGATCTGAGTGAAGAAGTCGCTATTGACGCAACGGTAAAACTTGACCTGGGTTTTATCAGCGCCGAAGTTAAGGTCCATGCCGCACTTTCGGCGCACCAAGAAAATACACGCAGCACCGATCGCTCTGCAAAGTATCATGTGTCCGTTAGCGCAAGAGACGACGGGATGCCAGAAGGTCTGTCGCGTGTATTGGATATGCTGCAGAAAGCAATCTCACCTATTGGAGTTAGCTCAGCGATCCCCGCATCAGCCGCAGGACTCGGCGCAACTCAAGCAGCACTTCCGAAGGCAGCATGATTGACCTCTCTGACGTCAGTTTCGTAAAACGCATTGTGGTCGGTAGCAATAACGCTACCGACCTCCAAAGTGAGGAGAAGATCGCCGAGGCAATGGCCTTGCTCAATCGCTGTCTCAGCGAGTCTCCGAAGGGGAAAATAATTGGGATGGAGAAGAGCTTCAACATTCTGCAAGTAGGCGAGCACAATGTCGTTCTGCAGTGGATCACCTATCACATTGGCTTCCCACGCCAGCCATATTGGCTGGACGAACAGCAGGCTGGCGGGCAATGAAACACATCCCTAAAGGGTTACCGGCATTCGGGTCAAAAGTGTTAGGATCGCTGCAGTGGCGCGCTCGGAAGCCAGAGAAGATACTCTTTGGCCCCATTCCAGTCGAGACTCTTTTGCACAGACTCGTGACGTTGTTCGAGCAGGCGCAGCGAGAACTCAATCAGAGGAGTCTTGACGCTGGACGCGCTTTTGATGAACTTGGACCGTTCGGGTTCTCGCTCGAGAATGATCGAATCATTCAAACATCTGAAAGAGCATCCGACAATTCTTCGGTGTTGCCATTTTCTAGCATGGTTTCGTTTCGAAGGTATAAAATCTCCGAATTGGCGATAACATTCGCTCTTGCGCCGGAGGGCAGGCGAACGTATCGTAGGAGATCGCGATTCCGCATTGTCTCATTTGATGCACATTCGAAGGATACTCAGCCCGCATTAATAAGACTCACGGGGCAAGAGCATGTGACCGCTGAGTTGTTCGTGGGAGATTTGGGAAATGCAAAACTCGTCGTCACAACCTGAATCGAGAACAACGATAATCTGCATCGTAGAGACCCTGGGTCTTCGCCCCGGATTCCCCGTCTAAGCGGCGCATGTCGCATGTCCGCTACGCCGTTCTCAGGATTCCGGATTACCGCTTGTTCCAGATTTTAGTTTGACCGCATCGCCGACGAAGCGCCTGCCCCGATTGTCGTGGTTTTGTCTGGGTGGGAGCGTGCGTTGGCTTCGTAGATTGCAACACTTTCGGGCACTTGCCTGAACGGAGTTGGCCGGCGATGCGAGGAGCGGCTGCCAACCATCCGAACAGTCCGATCCTTGCCACCAAAACCCATTCCACCATGCCAGGACCCCTGACCCACATCTATACGGCGCGGCGTGTCGCCGATTTTCTGACGACGAGTGACGTGACGACCCATTTCATCCGCCCCCACGATCCCGGACTGCTTGACAATCAATTGCTCTCTCCAGCATTGCTCGAGCAATTAGGCCGCGCCGAGTGTGCCAATGCGATGAACACCTGGCCGAAGTTCACGGCTGTGGGCGCCGTCGGCCCCGATCTCTTCTTCTTCCTGCAGGATTACAATAACATTGCGATCCCGTGCGACGAGATCATGCTTGCGATGAGCCTCCTTTACTATCTCGACGATCAGGGGAGGCTCGACGATCCGTATTCTGGCTTGGTTGCAATTCTCGGAGAGGTCAATGATACGTGGGCATCCATTCTTTCGTTTATCATTAAGCTCGACACGATTTGGAAGGACTTTCTGAAAGTTTGGGACGCGACAATCGGACCGATTGTGGACAAAGCTGGCCAGGTCATCGACGACCTCACCGGGGGATTGCTCAGCGAGCTTGGCGATGCGATTTCGGAATTCTCGAATGCGCTCATGGACCTTGCCGAAAAGGAGCTTGTAACCGAGGGCGATATCTTCAATTGGTTCTCGCTCAAAATGCGAAAGGGGTACGACGAGCAGTCGTTCCTGTGGAGTGACATGATGCATTATCGCCGGACGAGCGAGGTCCCGGGCCGGCTTATTTTTCACGCACGCGAGATGCTACACAGCACGGACCCGCTGACGAAGGAACACGGCGAGCAGTTGCTGGCTTTTGCGCTCGGTTGGGTGACGCATGTCGGCACCGATGTCGTCGAGCATTCTTTCGTCAACGAGCAGTGCGGTGGCCCATTCCGCACGCACTGGCAACGTCACCATCTGATCGAAAACCACATCGACGCGTGGAATTACCAATGTTCTGGTAATGGCATCTTGCCCGCCGATGAATTTGTCGGCTACAAGGACACATATCCTTCGCTGGCGGATTCCGCGCTTTACTTCGCCGTTCAAATCCCGCAAGGAATCGATGGACTTCCCGACGCCGAGAAACAGGGCGCCTTACGCCAACCGCTTCCCGATGCCGTAGACCAGGCGTCGCGCGATGCGCGGACTGCGCTACTCGATACCGATGGCGAGCTTCCGCTCTGGCTTGCGGAGACAATCGCCCGGGTGTTCGTCGAAGTGTACGCCGACCCCAAGACTGAAGGTGGCAATGAGGCTGTTCAGGCCGCGCTTGGCGAAGGTCCGGTGCCACATCCGCGCAACTTGATGGGCCAGCCTTTCCAGGACGGCTTGCATGTGGCCGACTCGTTGATCGGCAAATGGCTGGGAATCTTCGGGGTCGACAACGTCGGTATCGCGCTCGAAGACCTTCGAAAGATCATCGCGCCGGACGCACCGACAACCATCGGGAATGGCACGATCCCGCAAGGCTTCCCATTCCCATGGGAAATCATGACGGCATATCGCTTCATGCTCTCGTGGTTCAAGCGGCAGTTCGTTGCAACGGCGGACATGGACCGGCCGAAGCCACCCACATGGTTCACGCCTCCCGCTTCGGATTTCGATTTTGGCCCGCCGGATTTTGGCGGCGTCAGTTCCAGTGACGATCCGGCTTCCGAAGCATGCGGAGCGGTACTCGCATTACTCGACTGGGTATTCAAGTCCCTCGAGAAGGCCGCGCAACTCCTCTACGACCTTGCGAAGAGCGCCGCCTCCGGTGCGACGTTGCTGCCGCGCGAAGCAATCTATGAAGGCGTGACGCTTCCGCTCTGGCAAGCTGCGGAGAATATCCGAATGATTCTGGTTCATCTGGCCTACATGATGCCGCAGTCCCAGCAGTTTTATCCTGATGGTAATCTCAAACGGCCGAATGAGATTGACGAAGAGTTGATCAAGCTCGGTCACACCGTCGACGGGGCATTCCAACAAGCGTTGGCGGCGGCCTGGGATATACTCGGCAATCTCGACAAGGATCCTGCGCTCACAAATGCAGGCATGCGCGATGTGCTCGGCGCCAAGAATCCGTGGTTGCCCGTCCGGGTGATGAAAGGCCAGAAACCGCCGGGTATCCTTGCGTTGGGTGATGATGTCGTGGAGTATCTCCGGCCCTGGGGATTCCCGGACCGGATCAACGATAACAATCCGAGGCAAAATGGCAACTATCTCGAGACACCTCTGACAGTCGCCGGCCCGTATCCGACCGATACCATGCCGCATGACCTGCTCTACAGCGCTTCCCCAGTTAGCAATCAGGCGCGAGTGCTCTATGAACTGTCTCAGTGTCCGGAGGCGACTGACCAATACTCAAACGCCTTTGTACTCCACCAGGGCAATGGAAGTCTCGGCGAAGCAAACTACGGCGGCACCAATCCGCTCGGCGATCCTGTGATCTTTTCGACGTACCTCATCGGCCAGATCGCAAATAACCCGAAGTTCCTCTCGAACTTCAATCTCGACGCCGATCGGGGATACGGTTATCTTTGCTGGGATTGGACTCGGACGAATCCGGTTCCGGGCGATACCTCGCACCAGGATGGGATGCTCCATGGGTACCCGCCTCCAGCGGTCGATCCGGAAGGCGCCGACGCAGGAGTTCCTCGTCAACGCCGGCGTCCGCGACTGGGGTCCCGCCACGGTGGCCGGCACCACGGTGCTGGCGGGCGGCCCCTCAGGGTTGGGCGGTCTCTTCGCCATCGACGGCCGCACCGGGAAACTCAA
>JADGPZ010000137.1 GCA_017882165.1 Candidatus Kapaibacterium sp. | reverse complement strand
TCGATGAATGCGATGCGTCCGCCGAACGCGGGATCAAGCGCGTGCTGCCAGATCTCGCGGATCATTTGCTTGCCGCCCTCATCGGCCGGATGCGCCTTGCCGCTGAAGACGATCTGCACGGGTTTCAGTGGATTGGAAAGGATTCGTTTCAGACGATCCATGTCTTTGAAGATGAGCGTCGCGCGTTTATACGTAGCGAAGCGGCG
Source organism: Candidatus Kapaibacterium sp. (assembly GCA_017882165.1). GTDB lineage: Bacteria > Bacteroidota > Ignavibacteria > Palsa-1295 > Palsa-1295 > PALSA-1295. The sequence continues at coordinate 8,439 of JADGPZ010000137.1, read as the reverse complement.
GGCGAAGCCGATGGTGAGAATGCCTGGATCGAGCATCATGCCGCGTGCCGCGAATCCACTGGCCGACCCATCTCTCGAATGTTGTGGATCGACCTGAGCGAACCACTTGCGTCGCATTCGATCGGTGATGAAGCTGAAGAAGCTGGTCTTGAGAGTCTGGCGCGTTCGCCAGAAGGCTCCATCCTCAATATCATGCACGTCTTCCCAGTAGGCTTCGTCATCGAGGTGTTCGGCCCAATCGCGGCCAAGTTTGTGCGCGAGAAGCTCCTCCATTTCGGGAGCAAGCCACGTGCGAATGTGGACGCCGTTCGTTATGGAAATGAGGGACGAGGGATGAGGGATGAGGGGCGAAGGTTGATTTTTGCCTTCATCGGTGCCGGCGACTTCCGGCCACATGGCGGCGGTCACTTCGCGGTGCTTCTTGCTAACCGAGTTGCATTGGGCGCTGAGCTTCATTGCGAGCGCCGTCATGTTGAATGCGTCTGTGGATGATCCTGAGATCATCGATGATCTCAGATCATCCGCGCCGCCCCATACTTGTGGGTGACGGGCAAGGCCGAGGAATGCCTCCTTCTCGATCCCAAGCTCTGGCCAGAAATGCCAGAAGTACCGGGAGATGAGATCGAATGGAAATGCATCGTGGCCAGCCGGTACCGGCGTGTGCGTGGTAAAAATGGAAGAGCCGCGAACGAGCGCCTTCGCTTCCTCAAACGTGGAGCCCGACTTCACGGCTTCGCGCAAACGTTCGAGTAGCATGAAGGCAACGTGGCCTTCGTTCGAGTGCCACACGGTCGGTGTGATGCCGAGGGCCCGGAGCACGCGCACGCCGCCGATTCCGAGCGCGATCTCCTGCCGAAGCCGATACTCCTGGTCTCCGCCATAGAGACGGCGCGTGATGTCGCGGTTGTGCGGCGGGTTTACATCCAGGTTCGAGTCCATCAGATAGATTTTCACGCGGCCGCAACGCACGAGCCAGACTTGAAGATGGAGCAGATCGTCCGGCGCTTCCAACGCGAGCGATACCATGAGCGGCTCTCCGGATGGCAGATAGGCGCGCTCGATTCCGACGTCCGGTATGTCGAGCTCCACGTCGTGTGCGATCTGTTCTCCGTCCGGAGTGATTTCTTGCTCGAAGTATCCCCGCGGATACATGAAGCCCACCGCCGTGAAGTCAAGTCCCAGATCGCTTGCCGACTTACAGTGATCGCCAGAGAGGATGCCGAGTCCGCCCGAGTAAATCGGTAAGCTGCCGTGCAAGCCGTACTCGGCGGAGAAGTAGGCAATCTTTGCGGCGGCGCTGTATCCCGACCCGTATTGGGAAAGGGCAGAAGCATCGCGAGCGCCACCGCGAGTCAGGTAGCGGTCGAATGTTCTGAGCAGACTCCGATACCGTTTGAGGAAGTCAGGATCGACCGAGAGGCGTTCCAAACGGTCCGGAGTCACGCGGCGAAGCATGAGGACCGGATTGTGGTCGGTTTCGCGCCAGAGGCGGACCGAAATCGTACGGAACACGCCCCTTGCCTCCGGTGACCAGCTCCACCAGAGATTGCGAGCGACTTCTTCGAGGCGGGAGATCGGGGGAGGAAGCATTGACTACTATAATGAGGCTAATCGTGCAGACTGCGTGAGCGGTGAGTCGATGAGAAACTCACGCCAATCCCAAAAATATGCTTTCCCATATTTTTGGTTAGAGCTTAAACTCAAAATCAGGCAAAATAGATTACCCCCCCAACGATGGCTCCGCGCCGATATGCAGGCCGTGGTCGAACGAGATGCTGACCGGGAATGTGAGGAAGAAGTGCGGGTCGGGGTAAACACGATACGCCGGAGCGGGGAAGTGCCAATAGCCCAGACCGCGTCGAAGAAAATTCACGAAGCCGATCGAGGATTCCGGAATCAGTTTGTCCATGTCGTAATCCAGCGTGACATACCAGGCTTTGCTGCGCAGGCTGAAGTCCGGAGCATTGATGTGGTATCCACTGATGGCTACTCCGAGGTTGAGCCAGCTCGGCCAGTACGGCTTCAAGGACTCGGACAACATGCTGTGCAGATCGGCACGGAGGTAGTAGGTCTGACCGCCGTAGTCCTCGATGAACGTAACCGTCTGGCCGGGAATATCCGGGTGGTTCTCCGTCAGCTTCGTCGTTGGCGTGTAAAACCATTTTATCCGAAAGTCCCGGAGGAATGAGACGCGCTGATTCACCAAGAAGAGTGCCCCTCCTAATATGTCCGATTTGGCGTCGCCCCGAGAAAAACCCCATGAAGAAGCAAACCCATCTTCGGTCTCGATGTAGAATTCCCAGAGGGCACCGGAAAATGCGCCCAGCAGTGCCGCTTGTCCGCTGTCCAATCCCGACCAGCGATACGCTTCGTCGAAGAAGTGTGAGCTATAATATGCGCCGAAAATGTGACCGGCCTTATCGAAATCCGCTTGATACCCCGGGTCCTCGATGACGTGGAACGGCGCGCGATCGGCATTCCACCACGCGTTAAGTTGATAGATGTGCAATGCGGCGATCGTCGCGGCGAGTCCTCCGCCCGCAACACCGATGCGGCCCCAATCGACTCCGGGATTGCTCAGTCGCGCGCCGGGCAAGGCGGTATCTCGATGGATTGCCTGTGGCAAGGAATCACGAACGGATGATCCATTATCCCTCGTGCTCTGGGCGTGCGAAAACTCCGGCCCAAGGACGTGTGACGCTCCGAGCAGAGCCGCGAATAGAAACGCAACAACTTTTTTCGACATCATTCGGAAAAACTCAAAAATCGTGCGCCGATACTAATGCCGTAAATGAAGCTCCAGCCTTGACGGAAGTACCATTGTGGGCGTGCTATTGCTGCCATCTCAATCTGCGTGCGGCTCGAAACATCGAATAGTCCACCGAGTGTCAAGGGAAAACTCGCCGAGACGCGGCCGGGGTCGGGTGGGACGGGATCGGGATAGACATCGAATCCAAACTCTGCGGCCCCGAACGGCATCACTGACCCCATCCGCTTCAGGACGTAGCGCACACCGCCATGAAATCCGTAGTCAACGAGGCCGTCGGATGAGGAGTACGTCGGAAGCTGAATCGAGGAAAAAGCGATATACGCGATCGTCAGGTCGCCGATCATCGTCAGTGGGCTGGTGTCCGAAGTCGCGGCTTCGTAAAAAGGCTGGAAGAGCGGATGCGCGCCCGAATATTCCGGCACAGCCAGTGCGCCCAAACGCACGCCCCATGCGTCGTGCAGCAGCGGTGCTTGCGCGATCGGCGCCTGCGCATGCCCGATGACCGGTAAAACGAGCAACATCAGCAATGCCGCAGCGCGCGCGCGGGCAACACATTGCCAGAAGTTCGATCGATGAGGAGATTCAGCCATTCGTCGCGCTTCAACTTGGCTCACGCATAGCATGTTCCGGCCAGCAAGGTCATTTCTTGCGCACCAAACGCCACTCCTCAAAATGGCCCGTTTTCGCCAACACCCGAAAACTCACTTTAGCATTTGAGTTTGAAATTCATAAAACTCATTCATATAGACAGAAAATGTTCCGCTAGAAAGAAATATCAAAATATTTCTATTTCGAATTTATGTTATGAGTTCATGAACGCCCAAAACCGCGTTCCCGAAAATTTGAAATTTCCTGAGAATTCAGCCCCAGCGGGGCGGCCTATCGCTAGACCGGACGTGCGAGTCTGTTGAAAAATCGTGCGCGATCTCGTCACAGCCACAGCCTTTGGCTACGACGAGTCCTGACACCCCCACGGCCGCATCATGCTGAACGCGAACGACCGGGTGCAGTAGACTAATGTTATCAGACTTGGGTGTTCAGTTCGGAGGCGTGTCTTCCAATCCGAATCAGCGCTGGATGACGAATGCTCGCGAGACCTCTTCGCGGGATAGTCTTGTACCGCGATTGAGATAGAGAAAATATTCACCCGAACTCAGCGCCCTCACGGAGAGAACAATCGGCGATTCCAACGCAACACCCTCACGTGTCAGCATCCCGTTGACATCAAAGATGTACCATTTCACCGTTCGATCCAGAAGACCGGAATCAATGGACGAACGATCATCTACAATTGCGTACCCGACTTGAATGGTCCTGGTTGCAGGGTTTGGACTAAGATCTGTGATACGAAGACTTTGAGTTGCGATAAACCTGCTGAGCATCGGATCGCCACATCCGAGAGCGAGGGAAAAGCGGCTTTCGCGGGATGCGAGAGAATAATCAAAACAATCGGGCACGAACGCTGCGCTTGATACCGAAGCGAGAGTAATATCCGTCGCAAGAGAATCCGAGACGAAAGGCGTTGCCAGTACCTGCAGCACATCAAGAATGCTGTCATCTTGGGAGGCTGGGAGGTATTTTGCCAGGTCAATTGAAATATCTACTGTAGTTGTATCTCCACTCGTATTCCATTTCTGGATGCTGACTGCGGGATTCACTCCTTTGACGTCGAACGGAGAAAGCACGTCCGTATTGCAGATGATCTTGAACTCTAATGGAAGGATACCGCTCGTCGGAGCATCGGATTTATGCGAAATAGTAAGCTCGATCGGGATTACAACGGTATCGAAGACACTGGCCGAAAGTGGGCGAGGCGGTGCAATATTGGCGCTCCAGGCTGCGTGCGGCAGACCCATCCCGCTCAAGCGGATAGTCGTGTCGTGTTCGCGTCCATTGGCGTCCGAATAATAGATCGTAGCGCTGCCGCCTGCGACACCCGACGCAACGGGAGAAAATGAGAATGAAAGAATTACGCTTGAATCTTTCGCCAGCGTGCCGGGAGCGGCTGTGGCAATTGGGGAAAAGATGCCCGATGGTTGCGCGGTTACGGAATCGACGCGTATCGGCGAGCAACTCGAATTCGAGAATGTAACGGATGCGGTATCGCGTCCACAGTTGGCAACAGCATTTGGGAATGCAATTGCCGTTGGTGCAAGCGCGACTCGCGGAGGATCGGGAATACCGGTCGCGGCCAACGCAATCCGAGAACTGCCTCCGTTGGTCGTAATTTCCAAAGAAGCGAGATAGTTACGAAGCGAGTCCGGCGAGCAGGTAAATCGCAATACTTCCGAATCTCCCGGAGGCAAATTTCCGGGCACGACCGTATCGAGTCCGAACGCTTTCGCGTCTCCGTTTGGCGTATACTTCAATAGGCGAAGCGTATCACACCCGTCGTTTAAGAGTGTTAACGTTGCCACACGACTCTGGCATAGAGCAACAGTTCCGAATGAGAGTTCAGAATCGGAAAGCACATAGTGGGCTGGACCCGGCAGGATGATCCCGGTGAGCGCGAAAGACGTATCGTGTGCAACAGTGTCGCTTATTTCAAATACGCGGTAATGGAAATGCAGAATTCCCGAGGTTATGCCCGGACCGTGACCGGCAAGTCGGAGGCCAACGTCCTTCGATTGAGATTCACCAAGTATCACCGGGAACAGCTTAGAACCAGAAAATGAAAAAGCGTAGCCAGAGTCGATCTCTGCGGAATCGATGACCATCTGGTTGCAGCCAGGATTGACGATCCCGAGAAGCCCCGCCGCAGTATCGCATGCTGTTGCGAATAGAGTGTCATTCGCAAGCCGAAGCCCAGCTCGCGTTTGCATCGCGCTGCCTTGGATCGGTATGGTGTCGTTGCCGTTATTGGTCCGGACAACCAGGATTGTGCTGTCGGCCCCGGGGGCGGTGGGTTGATAGCGCACCACGATGCGTGCTGAATCGCCGCGTGCGAGCCGCGTTGGTGGCGAGCTAACGCGGAATCTTGCTGTGTCAGTCAGGATGACTGCGCCGTTCAATTCCAATCCCTCGCATCCCTCGTTGCGAAGCGTAACCGTGTCCTCTATGAATGCACCAGGGCAGAGCGAGACTGGACCAAGAGTAAGCGAAAGCGGCGCGACGGTATGTTTACGCAGACCCGGAGAAACTACGAAAACGACGGGTGCGGAGCGGTCATAGTCGAGACCTCCAAATCTCTGGCGCGTGTGGACCAAACCCTTGAACGTGCCGGTATGGAGCGGTAGTACCGAACCCTGGAGTGCGAAACCGGAATCATCCGTGGTGAAATGTGAGAACGACGTGAGTCTGTTTGTGGAGTCCGCGCTGGTAAAAAATACCGTGTCCAGCACATACGCATGACATGGTGCTGGAACCACATTCACCGCAAATGCGAGGTTTGAAGAATCGCAAATGCTTAACTGGATTGTGTCCGGCGATACGACCGGTGAGGGTATTCGAACGTTCGCAATTGCAGCAGGGTCGGAGAACTTCCAGACATTACCGAGCGAATCGGCAGCAATAATTGTCGTATCGTTTACAACGGTCATCAGTCGCGAATCTCCAATCCCAGACGGTCCACCAACGAACTTCCACGATGCGCCTTTGTTCGTCGAGCGAAGAAGACCCAATGAAACAGTCTGGCAGTAGATTCCTTGTGTCGAAGTGACGATACTGCCGCAGAGCAGCGGCAACGGTTGCGTCAGTATATAAATCCAGGATGTGCCCATATCTGGCGACGCAATCACGTGGCAATTGGGGCCATTGCGTGTGTAGTAATTCTCGTGCAAGACGTAAAGAAGGTTATCGTCACAGGAATCGACGGCCATGGTATAAGAGTCGATCTCAAACTTTCCACCCGGGTTCTGCCAGGTTTGGCCACGATCGGTCGTGTGCCAGACCTCTTTCGATATAGGCATGGCAGATTTATCGTATGCGAGATAATAACATATATTTCGATCGTGATTTGTCCTTACGCAGAAGAACTCACCGTTCTTGGCGGACGATTGCCACACGGCGTTCGCCGTCGCGCGTGCTGCGTAGCCCGAGTAACTCGCGATCATTGCCGCATTTTCACTGTCAAGAAGGACGGCAGACAGGCTCGCGCCAGCCCCGGGGATTGTGATCCAGTGCTGACCGCCGTCTGAGGTAAGAAATACACCGTCCCATGCGCTCACGATTCCGTGATCGCGATCGGAGAAGTCAATGTCATTGATGATATCCGCAGAAGGGAATGCGAGCTGTACGTTCCAGCTTTTCCCGGTGTCGGTAGAGAGATACAGTTTGTCCCTTCCAAACCATAAGTTTCCATCCCGAAATGACATCGCTTGCCCGAAGCTGAGGTAATTCCCTCCCGCCTGTCCGAGTTGCGTCCACTGGGACGTTGCCGGCGGTGCGAAGAATAGTGTGAGGGCGAGCATTACCACCATAGGCGTGAGTTCACGCCCATGGGTAACACGGAACGACCAGTTTGAACTAAGGACCCTCATCTGTTCGCACTAATGAACAACTGCTCGGTTTGAAAAGCAAATTAGCTGAGAATCGTTACAGCTTCGTGGCGCTACATTCCCGTTTGTTGATTCTCACGGCGCTTCCGCGCCGTGCTACCCAGCGCAGCCTCTCCGAGGCGGGAATTCTGCCCTATTCCAAAAGAAACCCACCCCGCCACCAAACCGCGTGACGAATGGTTGGGCACCGTGTTCTCTTCCGGACTATACTCCTTCCGGGTGCCCCTTGGGTTCTCGAACTTTTGAAAAACATGCTATGCGTATTTTGAGTCTCCTTGCGGTTTCGGTGATACTTCTCTTTGGAGCGAGCATCACCCGCGCCGATTCCTTTAGCCATACCCCGGACACGCTCGTGTTCAGTCCGCAGCAGGGTGGTCAGACCACGCTGACGTCTTACATCCGCGTGGCATACAACGGGGATACGACCGGTCCCGGCACGACCGTCCATGCGTGGATCTCCTCGGGTAGCAGCTATTTTTCTGTCGATACGGTGCCGCATCATTTCAACTCGCGGTACTATTATCTGGTCACGTATCACGTGCAGAACTCCGCCGAGAGCGGAGTCGCGTCGCTTTCGGACGACACGGCCACGCAGACCGTCGTGCTCATTGCACACGCGCCCACCCCGGCGCCGGATAGCAGTATGTATGCGATCGGGCCCTATTTCCCGACCACCCACGAGGACTCGACCAGTTGCATCAACATGATCGTGCGCAATGGTGGCGCGGACGTGGACACCATCGTGAGTATGGGCTGGAGCCACGATCCGAACGGCATCTTTACACACGACAGTCTGCAACTGCCAAGGACTGTTGGTCCACACGACACGCTGCTCTGGAACTTCTGCTTCCATGCGCCGCACGATACCGCGTATCATTCGGATACGCTGATCGTCTATTATCACGATTCCGCCAGTCAGACGAAATACTTCACACGGATCGTGACTGCGAAGGCAACTGGCCCCACGCCGGATGGTGAAATTTCCGGTTACGGCCCATATTTCACGACCAGCACGCAGATGGATTCGACCACCTGCACGACGATGCGCTTGATCAATACCGGTGCAGACCAGGATACGATCATCAGTGCCGGCTGGGCACACGATCCCAACGGGATTTTTGTGTGGGACACTTCGAACGTCACGCTCCCTCACGTATTCAATTCGCACGATAC
>JADGPZ010000045.1 GCA_017882165.1 Candidatus Kapaibacterium sp. | reverse complement strand
ACCGAGAACTGCTCGCGCACAAGGAGCGCGTGCAGCAATGCAAGATCCTCCTCCGATGGCATTCCACGTTCGCCGCCACGGAAAATATTATGCACCGTGATTCCCGGCATTCCGAGGAGTAGCTCGCCCCCGACCTTATTGCACGCGAAGTGGACTTCCGCATCCAGGTGGATCTCGCGGAGAAGCGTCAGGCATTGCGCGCCGAGAACGGCATCGCCGATATTGACATCGACGATCAGCAGGATCTTCGACGGATTGCGAATCGCTTTCCATTGCTTTCGATACCGGCGAAGGAACCACTGGTAGACCGGCTTCCGGCCAAGAATTCCGAGCAACGCTCGCTGGAATATCTTTGGCACCACCGATGGTGCTGCGTCCGTCAGGCGGTCCAGCAGCCGAATGCTGAGATCGGAAAGTCCGGTGTTCGTCATGTGTCAGTCAGTAAGCACGAACGTGGTGAGAGTGTGAGGAGTGATTTCCCGAAAACCGGTAGTCTTATCGTGAGAAGCTGATGGAGATCATAGCACCGCCATCGAACACGCCATGGTAGCTCGCGATACCTGTCACACCGGCTTGGAATGCTGGTGTGATCGAATACGCAATCGCTGCCTCCGCCGACACTCCAAATCGTTGAAGGCTCGTTGTGGACTGACTTCCAGAAATTGGATCGACCAAGGTCATATTCGATACCCAGTACCCAGGTCCCATCGTGGCACGCGCGCTTATGCTTCCGAAATGCTGCTCGATCCCGGCCTGAAGGCCAAATTGCTGCTCGGTCTCAGACCAACGGACCAGTCCGCTCGACGGATGATGCAGCAATAGATCCTGGAGGTCCCGGCGGCTATTGGCAATGCGCGCTTCAAGAGCAATCGTCCTCCACCCGTCCGTCAGCCCAATTTGAGCGCCTTCGCTCGTCATCCGAAAATCTTGAAAGAGAAAGCCAGCATCCATTCGCACGAAGAGAGGAACTTGGGTCTCGTCGTCCGGTCGAACTGCTGTGCTGCGTAGTCCAATCGCCAGATCCAATTTGCGACTCACATCTGGGATCGTCGCAACCTGGGAAATCCGACCCTCAGCACTGTGAAGCACTGGCAGGCTCGGCACTTCAACTCCAACTGCGGGCAGAGCCGCAGGCACAACCACTGTGGCGAAGAGACGAGGCGTCGAGGCAGTAGCACGCATCCCTCTGCTCACGAAGGTCGCTGGTTGGATCACGGTGCGTGCTGGCTCAACCAGAGCGCTCCGTGACGCGAGCACCACATGATTACTGGCCGGTCCGACGGAAGGCGTCGAGAGACTACTCACGCAGAGCGCGAGAGTACCAAGTGCGATCCACTCGAAAAGAAGACCTCGGTGCGAGGTCCAGAACGATACGGCAGCCACACGCTCCGCAACGACCGCGCGAATCCGCTCGACGCTTAGCGGCGAGTTCAGTCCCCGTAGCGGCAGGAAGGGATCCGGCCCCCGCTCCATATCGCGTCCGAAGCCGCGTGAAAATATCGAGAATCTCATTGTTGCTGAAATTGAATTCTGGCGATGTCGAATATCTCGGGTATGGGCAAACTCTCAGAAGCATCGGGGTTGGCATCTGCCACCATCGTCCGGAGATTCCGTCGTGCTCGGGCCAGACGCGATTTGACGCCCGAAAGAGTGATCCCTTGAATGGACTGAATTTCCTTCAGCGAAAGTCCCGTGATCTCGAAGAGCACGATTGCCTCGCGCTCGCGAAGCGGAAGCCGGTTCAGAGCCGTGAGAAGTACGCCGAGATCGTGCGATGACTCGCTCGATAGCTCATAGGACGACTCATTCGCCTCGGAGAGCGGCACGAACAGCCGTGCGCGCCACCGCCGCCGGCGATGGAGACGCACAGCGATCATACTCGCAAATGCGCGAAACGACGAGGTGTCCCGAAGCTTTGGAAAGCTCCGGTACGCCGTGACCCAGGTATCGCTCATGAGATCGCAGGCTTCGTCGTAGGAGCGCGTGAGTCCACGCGCGAGGCGCCACAGGTTGTGCCGCTCGCTCTCGACCAAGTTCCAAAATAGCTCGTAATCGGTTTCCAATTCGTATTGCCGGGCTGTGTGAGATCATCGGTGATCTCACGAAGGATCTGCGTCCTGTGAGATGAGTGACCGGAGAATGAAAAAAGACTTCGGCCACCAGAAGTAAACGTCCCTCGACGATAACATCGAGCCTTCTGGCAAAGACATCAAACCTTCTGACACCCCAAATTACGCCCTGTCACAAGAAAAACCACCATGTGGTGCAAAATTCATGAAAACTACGGATTGACAAACCGGAAGGTAATGGTCTGACCCGCACCACCGACCCGCACGAACAATGGGCCGGCGGGGAGCGGATCGAGATCGAGTGGAATGCCGGAGTCCCCAACTACAATTGCCAGAGGGATTGAAGAAATGGTGCGGCCAATCTCGTCCACGATGAGCAGCGATGCGCTCAGGGCATGCACGCTGTGGATGAGCAGCGTCGGTCGCCCCAGAAGAAAGCGAAGCTGACACTGGAAATTCTCGCCGCCTCCAGGTGCGGTTCCGGCGCTTTCCGTATCGGGCACATAATCGCCGATGGGGATGCTGTCGAACGTCAGCGCCCCGATCCCGCGTCCATTGACGATCCAGGGACCCTCGAAAACAATCGTATCATTCGGATAATAGCGATCAGGAACATACGTTAGAGTATGGGATTGGCCTGGACCGTGAAGGAATAGCAGTAATTCGCCGTTTGTGGCTCGCACCGAATCAACCCTACCCGTCTCGCCATCGAGAAGAAATGCGTCTTCGATCCGACGATACCGGCCTTCATAGATACTATCCTGTGTTACCCGAAGACCAGGATCTGGCTGACGAAATGTGACTCGCAGCGTACGATGGAGGCTATCGCCATACCGAACTGCGGCGACATTAGGAGGATCGAGTAGAACGGAATCGCTGCAGCCATAATAATCGCGGCTCACTACTGCAGAGGTCCGATCACCGATTTCGAAATACCCATTCCATCCATAGTGACATCCCCAAAATCCATAGATCGCACTTGTGGCAATCAAGGTTGTAGCGTCAATGGAATCTGGCAGTAATCGTTGAGCTTCACGGACTCCCGCGTCTCCACCGGTACATCCAGGCCGAACCTGGAAAATGTAGAGTGTTCGTTTTGCCACGGCAGTATCAGCATACGGTATGTCTTCGTTCCATTGATGATACAACTTAAGAAACCGCCCATAATAGCCCAGTCCAAAGTCATATTCACCTTGATACCAGAAGATTGCTCGTAGGTGAGTTAGCAGCGAGGATTGCTTTAGCCGGTAGAGTGCTCTCCCATACACCGTTGTCAGATCGTATTTGTCTGAATCGTTGCGATAATGAGCCATGATGTCTGTTCCCCCTGCCGCTCCGTTGATGATGCAAACAGGGATGCCATACGTTTCGACAATATGCTCTTGAATGCGAAGTCCCCAGGCGCCAGTAAAATATGGACCTGAGAACCATTCTCCCCAGCCATCGGCATTCGCAAGTCCCCACGAGGTATCGGCAGGATCATACGGTTCAAGATTCCAATTCGGTGTCTGAATACCAAAACTCCTTGCAAATGGATTTCGCCACGTATATCCAAAGACGGACGAATGCGCGTTCGACTGCCCATTGATGAAATAGGCATCGCCGGAAACAAGATCGGCGCCTTCTGCAACAGGCAAGACAAGATCCTCTTTCTTGACAAGTAAACGAACGGTGTATTGACTCAACTCTGCATGAATGGGACTGCTAAACGAGAACGGCGCAATCCCTCCTACAAGCGCCGGAGCGAGCGCCAACGATCTCATCAGAGTGTCATTCCGCCAGGTTTCAAAAACGATGGAATCAAAACCCGGTGTTTCCAGCGTCCCGCGAACTAATACCGTGGAAAAACCACTCGCATCTCGGGAAAAGAACTGCTGATGGGCGGGGAAATCTGTTAGCCGAATGATCGGACGTTCGAGTGCAACCAAGGGCAAATCCGCGCCCACAATATTAATTCGACCGGAAGAATTTATGCATGTAAGAGATGGCAAGCCGTTCCCATGATTCGGCAATTGAGAATAACTCTGGGTACTATCGATCGTTGTACACCAATAGCCTTCCAGATTCGGACGAGGGGGGGGTACTTCCGAATATATTTGCGTGCGAATCTCGGAGTCAGATAGCGGTCGAGACCAAATTTTGATCTCTGAGAGCAGACCGACAAAATTATGCCCAATGAAAAGATTGGAGGAAATGCTGTCAGGAAGATAATGCCGGCGGCCAACAAGCATTCCATTGCGATAAAAGAGCCAAAGATTGCTATCCTTCACGATTGCAAGGTGGGTCCATGTTCGAAGCGGAAGCCGCGTACTGTTTCCAGTCACAGGCTCCGTTTGTCCTCCGACATTGATTGTCGCATACGTTTTGGGAAGGCCATTTGTCTCTACCGCAAAACCAAATCCTGAGGTCGTATCACCCGCATATATCAAGTAGCACGGAGTTCCTGACGATGTCGGGAAAACCCAGCACTCGAATGTGAAGGAAGAATTGGATGTCGCAGACCATTGCGTTTCGAGTGTGTTTGAGCCATCGAACGAGATTGCTTTTCCGATTCCCGCAGCGTACGAGTTCTCGAAACCCACATCGAACGATAGGGCGCCAAAAATGCCCATGACCGAGAGAACGAAAACACGAAGGTAGCACATTGATATGGCCAAGCAACGATTCCAAGCAAATACGAATGGTTATTCCAAGATACATTAAACTCTTCATCTTCCTATTAGTTCTCAGCACGCGGGTAGGGTACTCACAAGTGCCCTCGTCTCCCATACTGTGGCTGCGAGCGGATGCGGGAGTTGATACGAACAGCACTGGGGTTACGGGCTGGCACGACCAGAGCGGACTTCACCATGATGCCGTTCAGACGCAAGCTGCTCATCGTCCACTTTTTGCAAGCAACGGACTAAACGGTCTCCCAGCGGTCACCTTTCATGGCTGGCACTTTTTTAATTGTGATACTATTTTTCCCACTTTGCACAGCTACAGTTTTTCCGCCGTGTTGCAGTTGGACGATACAACGGTGATCAACAACCTTTTTTCCGGGAATGGCCATGCGATATGGTTCAATGGCTCGTCGCATCTCGGTGTGATGCATGCGGATCCTCCTGTGCTCAATGCGGTCGCTACTGTCCCGATTAGAATAAGAGGTTCCTGGGTTACCGTGATCTTCGACTCGATGTCAAGTTCGGTCCGGCTTTTTGTCGATGGCCGCATTTCAGATTCGCTATCAATCCCTCAAAATCAGGATCCCACACTTTACCTGGGGGCGTATCGAGGTGCCTATTGCCTGCAAGGTGCCCTTTCCGAAGTGATGTTCTACGATCGTTTGCTTTCTCCTTCTGAACTTGGGCAACTCGACTCGTACATTTCTGCAAAATACGCTCTCGCGAAGCGGCCACCGCCTCCCTCCCCAGACACGACGTTCTCCGCGATTCCGGCACAGTTGCAATTTTTCCCAAGAGATGTCAACGATTCAGCCACAATTCCTATTTCGGGATCGTTGCGACGCGTTGGTTTCGATTCGATTTATCTTGAAACGCTTCGCAACGGCATCGTCATTCAACGCGACTGCTCTCCGTTAGCATATTCAAATGGCGCCGCGCCATTCTCGTTCTCAACTCGGATTCATGCGGAACTCAGTGAGTACGGCATTCGCGTTGGAGTAAAGAATGGAGATCGGGATTCGATCGTTACTGAACGTGATAGCCTGGTCTGTGGAGACACCTATTTAATTTGTGGTCAATCGAATGCTCTGCGCGGATTTTCCAATTCATACACACTCAATCCATTTGTCAGGACGTTCGGAAATACTTTGAGCCTTAACATCCGTGACACATTGTGGTCCGTGGCGCGATCTGAATATACTGGCTGGTACAATTCCATTTCAGCGTGGTCTCTTGTTGCTGCGTCTCTCGTGACGGAGCAATATCACATTCCCATCTGTGTCATAAGTGGTGCAACCTCCGGCGAATACATTGAATGGAATATTCGCGATGATTCGTATCCCTTGAATATGTTTACCGTTTATGGTCGGCTTCTCTATAAGGTTCGGAAGGCTCATCTCGACCGATCGGTGAAAGCTATGCTTTGGACACAGGGAGAGTGGAACACCGACGTAAATTACTTTGCAAATTTTCAGCGATTGACCGACTCCTGGCTCAAGGATTTTCCATCCATTCAAAAAATCTATGTGAGTCAACTCCGGCCAAACCAATGCGGGGGAGTCGGCAATGAATCGGGCCTAAAGGATCTGGTGCGTCATCTTCCCGATTCGTTCTCTACTGTCCAAAGCTATGCACTCGCAGCAATTCCTTATTTTGATGGCTGCCACTTCATGGACTCCGGCTACGTCGCATGGGGACATGATTTTGTTCGTCTGCTGGCTCGGGATTTTTTTGGTAGTTCAGATACAACGGAGTTACGGAATCCGAACCTGCGGTCAGCATACTACACAACTCCGGCCCATGACGAAATTGCCTTGGAATTTGAACCCGCGAACTCTATCCTCACCATTACGGCGGACACTTCTATCAATGGAAAGGCCCATACGCTAAAGGACTACATCTATTTGGATGATAGCGCTGGCTATGTGTCCGCAATCAAGACTGATGGACATAAGCTCCTCTTGAAAACAACCATGCCGAGTGCTTCTCGAATAAGCTACCTTCCGGACAGACTTTATCCTGATGATACAAATACAGTTTATAATGGGCCATGGATTGTGAATTCACGAGGTCTTGGAGCGTTTATCTTTTATGATGTTCCGATCGGCGGTGAGCAGGCCGTTGGCAACGCCGCGCAAAGCGCGCTCTCGATTCGCGCGATCGAGAATCCGGCGCATGGACGGCTTTCGCTGTGGGTCTCCGGGAGTGGCTCGGCACATCTGGAAATCATTGATGACATAGGAAGGATACTGCTCTCCTCCCCGCTCGAACTGAATCCAGTTGAGCCACTTCTGTTCTCAATCGCTCTGCCAGGCCGGACTTCCGCCGCATATTTCTGCCGCGTCGTCGATTCGTCTGGTACAGCAAAAATGGTTCCGGTATCATGCGAACAATAACTACTCTGTCGATTCGGTTCTGCTTCCTCGCTCTGCTGCTTGTGTCGGCACGGACGAGTGCGCAAGTCCCCGGCGGGAGCATCCTGTGGCTTCGAGCAGATCGGGGAGTCGTTGTGCAGAATGGTCATATCGCGCGGTGGCAGGACCAAAGCGGTCGCGGCAATGATGCGGTTATGGCGGATACATCGAAGCAGCCGGACCTCATCACCTCCACGCAAAATGGCAAACCCGCCATACTCTTTCGAGGGGCAAATTATTTGGACTGTCCTCCCATCTTTCCAACGCGGCATGATTACACCATTTGTATGGTCGCGAAGATCGATGACGGATCAACCAACAACCTTCTTTCAGGACACGTTTATCCAGGGCATACGCTGTGGGCGTATTGGGATGCCGATCCGAGAATCACTCATGCCGATCCGCGTCACGTCACAACTTCCCCCATACGGATTTGGCCATCCGCATTCTATTGTGTTACGGCGTCGTACCGCGAATTCGATCAACAGGCTGCGCTCTATGTTTCCGGCGCGTTCGCAGATTCCTCCTTTATCGGCCCCACGACCGATTCGACGATCTCACTCGGAAGCTGTGCTGAAAATTTCTTCCTCAAAGGCGAAATCCAAGAGGTCCTCCTCTACGATCGCGTCCTTGGTAAGAGCGAGCGGGATTCCGTCGATACCTATTTCATGGCTAAGTACGTGATCGCTCGCGCCGAACCGATCCCGAAGCCGGACAGTACCTTCAGCGTCCTGCCGCACAATCTTCAACTCTATCCACGTGGCGCGGATGACTCGGCTACGGTTCCGATTGCCGGGACCATCTATCGAACCGGATTCGATTCTGTCTCCGTGGTGGAGTTTAAGAATGGTCAGGTGATCGCAACCCTTGCACAGACGCTCCAATACGCAGACGGCAAAGCAAGCTTCTCTCTGACGCCGCGTATCCATGCCGAACTCAGCGAGTATCGTTTCGATGTGCATCTTACTCGTGGGCACTTAGATTCGATCATCGCTTCGCGCGATAGCATTGTCTGTGGCGAAGTTCTTATGGTCGATGGTCAGGGAAATTCCTCCCCAGGGTTTATCAGCTACCGGTACACAAACGAGTTCTGCCGATCATTCGGAGTCAAGTACAGTACCGATCCGCGCGACACTCTCTGGGAGATTTCGTGGCCCGATGGCGGAAGTGTTGGTGCCTGGGCGCTACGGTTTCAACAAGACCTGGTGGAGCGTGAGCATTTGCCATCGTGCTGCATTAACGGAGCGGTCGGTGGTACCAATATCGAGGAACATGAACCGAACGACACCGACAAGTACAATCTTTGGTCGATCTATGGCGAGCAGTTCTATAAGGCGACGAAGGCCGGTGTGCGGATGCATGCACGTGTCAGGATTTGGGATCAAGGTGAAGCCAACTATGCACCAGGCTACTACCAGAAGTTTCTTCGACTTTATGGAAGCTGGAAAGAAGATTATCCAGCGTTACAGAAAATTTATCTGATTCAGTTGCGTCCCAATGGCTGCTATTTTGGAAACATCGACATGCGCGACGTCCAACGGGCGATGGGTGATTCTCTGAAAGACGTCGAGCCGATTGCCGCT
Source organism: Candidatus Kapaibacterium sp. (assembly GCA_017882165.1). Classification (GTDB taxonomy): domain Bacteria; phylum Bacteroidota; class Ignavibacteria; order Palsa-1295; family Palsa-1295; genus PALSA-1295. Next base: position 12,955 of record JADGPZ010000045.1, on the reverse strand, counting down.
GCTGCGATCCCAGGCCAAGATGGCTGCCACTATTCTGACTCTGGCTGTATCGCTCGGGGTGATCGCTTTTTCGCATCGGTCTCGCGAGATTTCTATGGCTCAACAGACACCGCCGATCTGCGCAGCCCGAATGCGATCTTCGCATACTACACGAACGCAAACCACAACCAAATCGCGATCCTGTTCTCACCCCGTGGTGTGAGCCTGCACAAGACAAACGACACGGTTGTCAATGGTTTTCTGGGTAAATTGGAAGACAATCTCTACACGGATGACATCTCTGTTCGTGTTCAATCCGTGAGTTTCGATCTCGACACGATGTTTGTCGATCTCGACAAAACGACAAACGCAACGACCATCGCGTATCTGCACGATCAACATTATGCGGGAAGCGATACGGTAATCTATGAAGGCCCCTGGATCGTTAACAGCCGGGGATATGGCGCGCTGCTGTGGTATCATCTGCCAATTCATTGGTGGCCGCTCGCGGTGAGGCCGGACGCGCCAAACGCGTCGCTCGCCGTCTACCCCAACCCCACAGCACACTCGGTGCAGATCGATTGGCCGCAGGCCACCGGCGCTCTGCACGCGCATATCATCAATGAGCTTGGCGCGGTTGTCTGGAGTCAGTCGATGGGATTCTCAGGGAGCACCGTCACCCTCGACTTCGGTCCACTTCCGGCCGGCGCCTATGTGCTCGAACTCACATCTGGCTCGCTTCGCGAACGCCGGAAGATACTAATCGAACCGTAATCAGTAGAGCCGCACTGCGTCCGCTTTGAGCAGATAGAGTGGCTCTGCGAAGCGGGGGTGATGGACAACAAAAAACGCCGAGTGATCGCTGTAGATATTTAGCTCATCGCCGGTCTGCGCTTGTGCGACAACAGAGTCCTGCGTGGTATCGCGATAGAGCAGCGCCAACTGATCGACCAGCACGCGGCCCACGAGCGCATCGCGCAACGCGAAGTGGTGCATCGCGGCAAGGGGCGTGCGCTGCGTCTGGATGAAGGTTGTGTCGATGCCGTGGCCGCTCACATGCAGCCGCGCGCTGATTAGCTCCCCGGCCTCCGGAATGAATACGCGCCCCAAACCGGACTCGTCGAACACCGCCCGCTCCGGCGGATTCACAAGGTTGCACGAGGCGCACTCCACCATAATCTTCGGCAGCGAAGGCTGTACGTTTGGCTCGGATGTCCGGAACAATCGGAAGACTATTGTATCGCCAGAGGTGGATGATCGGTCATCCACCCAGCCGTGCTGGCCCACGTGATACTTATCGGGATTCACGCGCGCGGACGAGCCACACCCGGCAGCGAAAAAGGAAAGAACGATTGCGATGCGGCGTATCATACGCCCCGAAACAACCCGGCGCGCGATTAAGTGTTCGCACCCCGGGTGTTTGCCAAAGGCGTTAGTCTTTCACCACTTTCAGCGTCTTGACTTCTCCCTCCGGCACTGCGAACCGCACATAGTACGTCCCCGAGGGAAGCGCAGCGCCAAGAGTAAACGTGTAATCTCCGTTCGTGGTAAAGACCGACGGCACTTGCGAAAGGACCTTCGTCCCCAGCGCATCGAACACATCGACCGTCAACGTAGCTGGCACGTTCAAGGCGTAAGCAATCGTCTGTTCGCTCGCAAAAGGATTCGGTGAAGCAGAGATCGAGCCGAGTACGGTTGTGGGCAATGATGAGAAATTCGCTACACCAGATTGCGGGCCGAGAAGGATTTGGAAGCCGATTTCCTGAAGGGTCGGGAGTGTTGTATCAAAAGGAGTGAGCGCGGAGTCCTTAACAGTATCCTGCCAAATTCCATGTACATAACCCCAAAGAGAAGCAATGCTATTTTTAGATATTTCGGTGAATCCCGGACAGCGCTTGGAATCAAGAATGAACTTCTCGACAGCAATTTTACCTTTTTCATCACCGCCTCGAGTTCCAAGGGTGTAATTGAACGTGGAAAGCAGATCACCCACGTCGCAGCAATAGTACACAGTGTCGGGACTGAGATAGAGTACACTGAAAAGCCATGCCCTGAAGTTGAGCCACTCGGATTGAGAGGCGATTCCACCCTCCGCGCCATTCAAATAGCCGAACGCGGAAGGCATCTGCCTAGCAAGCGATTGAGTACAATTCTCAATTACGTATCTTAGGGTGTCGCGAGCCTTGAGATAGGCTCCTTCCCCTTCATACTCTATTCCATCGACATATACTTGGTAGCAGGTCGAACTGTCGATGATGGGACTGTAGAGCGAGAGAGGTGCATCGTGCCGCTGTTTCGGCATTATGCTACCGTCACTCTCATGGCCCTCATGTTGCGCACGGAGGAACGAAGGCAAAAGAACCGAAGCAACGATAACGGTTGCTGCAATTCTGCGGAGGGAAGTGTACCGCTTGTTCATGATCCTGTTTCAACCCGAAGTCTATACCTTCTGATTCCAGGTCAATGTGATTCGTGGTTCTCTCGGAAGCCCGCCGTAGTGGAACCCACTGCTGCGGACTTCGCTCATGACGCGGAAGCACCGCTTCCGCGCACACGTCACGAATAGCGAACTTCCTCTTTATGGATCGGCGTTAGCAGAATCATGGACTGGCACGATCATATACATTCGGACCTGACGATCCTCGGCGGCAAACCGGTCGTGAAGGGGACGCGGCTATCGGTCGATTTCATTCTTTCGCTACTCGCAGGTGGATGGTCGGAGGCGCAAGTCTTCGAAGGGTATCCGCACCTCACGCGGGGCGATCTTCAGGCCATTTTTGCCTACGCGGCCGAGAGCGTCCAGGACGAGCGATTGGTCCAGGTGCATTAACGGAAGGCGGCCGGTGCTATGCGACTCATCGCGGATGAACCTTCGCCAGCCGGCATCGTCCTGCTTCGGTTTCGTCCTCTCTCGCCGACTGAGGCAGCCGAACTCTTACCACCTGTTTTCAAAACAATCACCCTCGAAGGCTATTTCACGGTCGTTGCACGGCGTGATATCCGCCAGCGGCTATTGCCGCCTCAGTAGTACGCCGTTCGTCCGGTCTGCCTCGGGCGGGGTGGCGAGGTTCAACGCGATTTTCCAAATCTTGTAACATCGTCTTCGATTTTGTGCTATATTGTTGTGCGGTTGATATGCACCTATTGCTCATTGACAAGAGAAGAGTGTGGCCGGAGTAGGCTTTCATGAACTTTGAATGCAAGAGAGAAATTAATTCATGAATGGGGCGGGACGAGATGGCGAATTCCGTTCAAAAACGGCGGTGATTATGAATATGAAATTCAAAAAACAAAATCGGACTGGGATTTCTGGGATGGAGTGGGATAGGAATGGGATATGGGATGAACGGGATGGACCACCCCTCATCGTGGGCGGTGACCCCTCCTTGAAAAGGAAGGGGATGTTATAATGGGAGCGCGAACGGCTCAATCCGTGTATTAGCACCGATGCTCGAAAAGAAATACGTTCTCATCATCACCTACTACTTTCCACCGGCCGGCGGGCCGGGGGTGCAGCGCGTCACGAAGTTCATCAAGTACCTCTCGGATTTCGGCTGGACTCCGATCGTGCTCGCGCCGGAGAACCCGGAGTATCAGGCGCGCGATGAATCGCTTGCCAAAGAGTTGCCGGCGGACCTCATCGTTCGCCGCGCGCCGATCTTCGAGCCGTATGCACTATACCGAAAATTTACCGGCAAACCGGCGGGACAGTCGCTGGATGTCAACGTCATCAAGGAGGCCGGCGCGAAGCTTTCGATGTCGGAGCGCATTGCTGAGCTTATCCGCGGGACGCTCTTCATCCCGGACGCCAGAATCGGGTGGTACTGGAGCGCGGTGAAGGAAGGCAAGCGAATACTGCGGGAGTATCCGGTGAGCATGATTTATTCATCCTCGCCGCCATACACACCGGCGCTGATTGCGCGGAAGATGAAACGAGTATCGCACAAGCCCTGGGTCGTCGGCTTCCGCGATCCGTGGACCGGCTTCCACAACACGCCGGCCCGGTGGCTGCTGCCGCGAAAGATTGATACGTCGCTGGAGCACTCGGTCTTCAGCGAGGCGGATTTGGTGGAAGTTGCGTGGAAAGGCATTGCGGAAGATGCAATGGCAAAATATCCTGACTTGCCGCGCGAGAAGTTCATTCACATTCCAAATGGCTTCGACAGCGCGGATTTTCCCGAACCGGATATTGCGAAGCGGGCGACGAAACCGAACAATGCGAGGTGTACGATCACCTATTCGGGATCGCTGTATGGTCCGCGGAATCCGCTGAGCTTCCTGAAGGCGATCGAGCAGCTCATCGAGCAGCGCGAGATCGAGCTAGCGAAGATGCATTTGCGATTCGTTGGCCGCTTCGGCGCGGAGATTCACGAGATGCTGGACCGTCCGCTGATTCGCGCGATGGTCGAGAAGATCGAATATGTGCCGCACGCGCGAGCGGTCGAACTGTTGCTCGATAGCGATGCGCTGCTGCTCATCGTTGACGAAGTGCCGACGGTCGAGCACATCGTGCCGGGCAAGGTATACGAGTACTTAGGTGCGATGCGGCCAATCATTGCGATCGCTCCACCACATGGCGCCATCGGCGAGCTGCTCCGCGAGACACACGCCGGCGAGGCTGTTGCGCAAGCGGATATTGATGCGCAGGCGCGGTTGATAAAGCAGATTTACGATGACTGGTCGAATGGGACATCGAACTTCCCGATGAATCCGGCAGAAATCTCGCGCTACGAGCGCCGCGAAGCGACGCGCGCCCTTGCGGGCCTCTTCGATCGTTTGACAAACAAATGACCTGGGAAGAGTTGATTAAGTCTGCTGCCGAGCAGTTGGTTGCAGCTGGTATTGATGACGCACGATCAAATGCGGAGTACATGGCCGCGCATGTATGCGGTGCTCCGGGACGGGCCGAACTGCGTCTCAAGCGCGGCGACAAAGCTCGGAGCGATCATGCCGCAGTATTCGAGGAGCTTGTTCTTCGGCGCACTCGGCGCGAGCCGCTACAATACATCCTCGGCGAATGGGAGTTCTTCGGTCTTCCGATGATCGTCCGTCCCGGTGTGCTGATCCCGCGTCCGGAAACAGAGATTCTCGTCGAAGAGGCATTGAAAGAATCGTCGTCAATGCCGCCGGAGATTACAATTGTCGATGCTGGCACGGGTTCCGGCGCAATTGCGCTGGCATTGGCTTCGAGACTGCCGAACGCACAGGTCTTTGGACATGATGTGAGTGCTGAAGCGATCGAGATCGCACAGGAAAACAAGAAGCAGCTGAATCTGAGAAACATCCAGTTCGAGATGGGCAACATGATGGACAGAGACTGGCTCGAAAGCAAGCGTGGACGGGTGAATCTCTTGGTGAGTAACCCGCCATACGTCAGCCGTTCAGACTATGAGACGTTGGATCCGGAACTTCGGCTCTTCGAACCAAGAGCGGCACTGACCGACGAGAGTAGCGGCTATACCTTCTATGAGCGGCTGGCGGAACATGCATCTCGGTTGCTGACTCCGGAGGGACGCCTGCTCGTCGAGCTGGGGTTCGGCATGGCGGACCGGGTTGCGGAGATCATGCAGAGTTCCGGGATCAACATCGTGCGTGTCGTTCCGGATTTGGCAGGGATTCCGCGGGTACTCGTTGCAGCCCGCGCGCAAGAGAAGAACGACTAAGTTTCGAAGAGATCGTGGTGCAACTTGCGGAGGGCTGCACGACCCTCGGACTCGTTGACAAAGAGAACGATGCTCTGTTCGATCGGGAGCATGACGTGAAGATGGAATGAGCGCATGCTCCGTACGATCTGCGCTGTCAGCGCCGCGTCGATTGGCTCCGACTTTCCTTTGCGGACGACGACGGCAATCGCGGCGAGCGCCGGACCGTCGCTGATTGCATAAAACTCGCGGTCAAACCCGATGAGAAAAGATCTTCGCGTATCGCGGGGAATAATCGCGACGGTTTCGGCGGGAGTTGACCAACGCGCAAGCGCGGTAGCCAGCGCCGATTGCATTCGCTCGCGCGCCCGACGATCCAGTAGTTCTTTTCCTTCACGGCTGACAATCCGGATGGAGATGAGCTTCTCTTCGAGCGCCACGGCAAGCGGTTTCTGCCGCCGCGTGGCTGATGCAATCTCGCGCGTGAGCACCGTGTGACGCGCACCAGCAACGAACGGAGTGGCAATTCGCAACACTGTCTTGGACTTCGATCGCATCAGTGGATGCGCGAAACTGGGGAAAAGCACGCGAGCACCGCGCGCGCCAATTTCTTCTGCTTCCTCAAAGCTAAGTGCCCGAATGAGCCGCGCGCGTGTCACGAGTTCCGGATCGGCCGAGTATATGCCGGGCAACATTTTCCAGATCACGACTTCCTCCGCACCCAGCGAAGCCGCAAGCACCGTGGCCGTCAGGTCGGAGCTTTCGCTGCCCATCGTCGTCGTTACGCCATCCGCCGTCGCGCCGACGAAGCCCTGCGTGAGAACCACCTCGAACCGTCTCAATCTCGGTGCGATCAGCGCCAGCGCGCGCTCGGCAACCATCGCAGCCTCCGGCGCGGCATGGCCGAACGCCTCATTCGTAATGATGACAACCCGCGCATCGACGATATGGACCGGGAGATCGCACTCCACAAGCAACGCATGGATGAGTGCAATGGCAAACTCTTCGCCATGCGCGATCACCGCATCCCGCGACCGGGCCGAGAGTTCACGCGTGATGGCAATGCCTTCCAGCAGCGATCGAACGCTGCCCGCGATCTCATCGAACGTCTCGAAGAGATCCTCCTCTGCTTCGAGCACGAGTGTTGCGGCAAGTTGCTCGTGCTGCGCAACGATCCGATCGAGCACGGACTCCGCCTCATGCAGCTTCCCTTCTTCCGCAAGCTCCGCAGCGCGCGTGAGCTGCCGAGTCGTGTGACCAATGGCACTGACCACGACGACAAGTCCATGTTCACTCGGCTTCTTCGTTGCGCTCCGCCGCGCCCGCGCAAGTTCGCGCGCATACCGCTCGGCAACGAGCCGTGCGAGCGCTTCGAGTCCGCGTTTCGTGCGCGCGAGCGCGCCTCCAAATTTATAGACGATCAATCTTCCGTAACAAGTTGTGAGGAACAGGTAACGAGTATCGCGTGAAGGCTGTTCTCACGACTCATTATCCATTGCGGGAGGCTCTTGCCGAAGATGTGGAATATTCGTGAATATGAAGAAGTGGTCTCGACGAGCACGCTTGCCAAAAAGATGTGGCTCGCGGGCGCGGCGTATCATGGCGATGTGTTCCAGGCGCGGCATCAAACCGGAGGCCGTGGCCGTGTCGCCGGTCGAGAGTGGCAAGATACGCCAGGCGAGTCCCTGCTGATGACGCTCCTCCTCGAGGACGTGCCCGATGCGGTCGTGCGCACCGCAACCATTGATAGTTCGTACTCCTTTCAGATACTGGCATCCGTTGCCGTTCTCGATGCTCTTCGAGAACTTGCCCACCCCGGCGTTGAGGCGGGGCGATTCACGATCAAGGAGCCGAACGACATCCTGCTCGACGGCCGAAAACTCTGCGGCATCCTGACCGAGGCCGTCTGGCAAGGCAATGAGCTGCGCGCGCTCCTCGTCGGGATCGGGGTCAACGTCCACCAACAATCATTCGATGAACCGCTCGCGGTGAAGGCCATCTCACTCGCACAAGCGTCCATCGCGACATCCGTCAGTGAAGTACGCGATGCGATCCTTCCCGCGATTGAACGAACTCTCCTCTCACCGTTCTCCGTTAGGTAGCTGCGATGTCACTTCTTGCGGTCGATATTGGAAATACTTCGACGACAGTCGGCTTCTTCGTGGATGACCGATCATCCACGCACGAAGCCGGCACGCTCCGGCACCGGTTCGATATTCCCACGCGAACACTGACGCACCGCGCGCTCACCCGGGAGGCGCTCGATGGGCCACTTACGACGCTCGGGAAACCGGGGACGATCGCAATCGCGAGCGTCGTACCGTGGGCATCCGACGAGATGATCGTCGTGCTCCACGAGATTTATCCCGAAGCCAAGATTTTAGTCATCGCGAGCGCGAATATTCCGCTCACGATTCAGTACCCGCATCCTGAAGAGCTTGGCACGGACCGGCTGCTGGGCGCGCTCGCCGCGTATCGGCTTTTCGGCCAACCCGAGCAGCGACCGTGTATCGTAATCGATCTCGGAACTGCCACGACCTACGATTGTATTACCCGCGACGGCGTATTCCTTGGCGGGGCGATTGCGCCGGGTCTTGAACTCAGCGCCGAGGCGTTGACGCATCGTGCCGCACAGCTTCCCTCCATCGAGTTGCTATTCCCGGAGAGTGTCATCGGCCAATCGACGGTCGAGAGTATGCAATCGGGCATCCTCTATGGCGGCATGGCGGCGATTGAAGGCATGATCGACCGGCTCCGCAAGGCGGCATTCCCCGATGAACGGCCCATCGTTGTTGCCACAGGTGGACTTTCCCGGCTTGTCGAGGGTCACACAGATGCTGTCACGCATGTCGATCCGGCGCTGGTGCTCGAAGGCATCTGTCTCTCGGCTCGAATTGCATCCGAACTTACAACCGAGTTAGCCGTTGAACGCGAAGCGCTCGCTACAAAGAATTAGTTATGAGAATTGGTAACGAAGAATTTGAAATCCTGGTCCGCCGCCAAGGCGAGACCGGCTACTCTGCCTTTTGCCCGCAGCTTGAACTGATCGTGCGCGGAACCGCGCACCAGCAGGTCGAAGAGAAGATGAAGCAACTCATCACGGAGCACGTCGCCAAACGATTGGCGCCAGAGGCCTCGAAGAACGGTGGCAGCCAGTAGCACACCGGCACTGTTTGCTTGCGTTGCGCTCTCGCTACCGTTCAAATTCCACTCGGGCGGCTCCGATGGTTTGTGGTACATTGTTCCATCCGAGCTCTCCGAACAAGCACGACCAGGTTCGCGCGCGCTTGCTCCACTTGGCAAGCGTGAGAAGACCGGAGTTATCGTAGCAGTCTCGTCAGAAGCGCCAGCTATTGCATCCAAGCTTCGACCCATCATTGACGTCCTCGACCCTGGGCCTGTCTTCGACGAGGAGTTTCTCGCGTGGACCAAGTGGGTGGCCTCATACTACCTCACATCATGGGGCGATGTCCTTGCTGCCGCCCTGCCGGAAGGTCTGAAGCCAGAATCGCGAAGCCGAGCCATCGCAATTGCAGATGCGGGGCAAGTTTCACCGTTTGCCCGGTCTCCAAGGCGGGCCGAAGTCTTCGCTGCAATCTCAGAACATGAAGGCGGCATCTCGATACAGCGCCTACAAGAGTTACTCAAAAGCACCAGCCTTTATGCTTCGCTGAACGCTCTCGAGCGTGATGGCTTCATCCGTATTGAACGCCCGCTTACGTCGCGGGCGAAGGTTCGCAAAGAGGCAGTCGCCTCGCTGGCGTTCGAAGTCGGCTCCGCCGAACTCTCACTGCAACTCACGACCATCGAACGGCAAGCGCCGAAGCAAGCGAGCTTGCTGATGGCGCTCATCGACGAAGCGCGAAGAGAATCCCCGGTGCCGGTGAAGCAACTCCTCAGAAGAACCAAGACGACGAAAGCGACTTTGGCTGCACTCGTCGAGAAGGGAGCCGTCATTACTACCACCCGTGAACTATTGCGCTCCACTTCGTCTGCTAAGTCCACTTCGTCCACAGATGACATTTCGAAGCTCCGTTTGACACTCGAACAAATCGAGGCCGTCGGCCAGATCAGCATCGCGCTCGATGAAGCGAAGGCAAAGACCTTCCTGCTTCACGGTGTGACCGGCTCCGGCAAAACCGAGGTCTATATTGCGCTCGCTCGGCGCGTGCTGGATGCGGATGGCGGTGTGCTTATTCTTGTGCCGGAAATCGCCCTTACGCCGCAGCTCATCGATCGCTTTCGCCGCAGACTTTCACTCGGGGATGGCGATGAAATCGCCGTGCTCCACTCTCGCATGTCAACCGCCGATCGCTTCGCAGCCTGGCGGAGTCTTGCCTCTGGCCGCACGAAGCTTGCCATCGGCGCTCGCAGTGCAGTGTTCGCGCCCATTCGAGACCTGAAGCTCATCATCATCGACGAAGAGCACGAATCGACCTACAAGCAATACGATAAGACGCCACGTTATCACGCGCGAGACATTGCCGTGATGCGCGCAGCACGCTTAAATGCCGTCGCCGTACTCGGTAGCGCGACGCCGGCTGTCGAGTCCTACTACAATGCGCGACAAGGCAAATACGAATTGCTGCATCTCCGGGAGCGGGCCAAGCAAGCCGCGTTGCCATCGGTTCGCGTGGTCGATTTGCGATCGGCTGAGAACCGCCGCGATTTTGCGAAAGCGAGAACTTCGGTCACACCCGAACTGCGTGATGCGATTGCCGTGCGTTTGGAGCGCAAGGAAGGGATCGTGCTCCTGCAAAACCGGCGCGGGTTCTCGACCTATCTTGAATGCATCGCCTGCGGCGAGCCGGAGATGTGTCCGAACTGCGCGGTCACACTCACATATCACAAGGTCCGCGACCAGATGCGTTGCCACTACTGCGGACACACAGCTCAAAAGCGCGCGACATGTTCCACTTGCGGCAAGGAATCGATGCGGCTCGGCGGCATGGGCACCGAGCGGGTCGAGGACGACATCCGCAAGGCCTTCCCGGATGCGAAGTTGCTCCGAATGGACCTTGACACAACCGCTCGCAAAGGTGCGTATCGCAAGATTCTTACTGCATTCGCAAATGGTGAGGCTGACATTCTGCTCGGCACACAGATGGTCGCAAAGGGCCTCGACTTCCCGCGTGTCACGCTTGTTGGTGTAGTGAGCGCTGATACGAGCTTGTGCATTCCGGACTTTCGCTCTTCAGAGCGCACGTTCCAACTCCTGACGCAAGTCTCCGGCCGCGCCGGACGCAGCATGGAGCTGGCAGGAGAAGTCCTGATACAAACATTGCAGCCTGCACACCCGGCGATTGCGCTTTCACAAGCGCATGATTACGAGGCGTTCTTCGATCTAGAACTCAGCGACCGCACTCCGCTTCGCTATCCGCCATATAGCCGTTTGATCCTCATCGAGTTTCGCGGCGAGAAGGAAGCCGAGGTTCGCGACCGCGCCGAGAAGTTCGCCACGCTCCTGCCCGAGCGCGCTGCGTATTACGAGCGGATCGGTCCCGCGCCGCCAGCCATTGGGCGTCTGCGCGGAGAATACCGCTGGCACCTGCTCATCAAGGACTTCAAATCACAGGACCCATCCGGCGAGCGCATCCGCCGCCTCATCATGGGCGCGCTGGAGTTGTATCAGAAGCGATTCGCCACGCGCGACGTGGGTGTGTTTGTCGATGTCGATGTGCAGGGAGTGGCGTAGAGGTCAGAGATATTCCCCAACCGTTAGCCGCCCCAATTGAGGCTCATAGACGGCGGCGATATCGAAGAGGATGCGGGCGATGGTTTCCGGTGTTGGGTGCTTCGTGATGTCTTCATCGGGATAGGCAGTGCGGCGCATCTCGGTCTGCATCGCTCCGGGATCGAAGGCATGAACTCGGATACGACGGTCCTGCAATTCATCTCGCAGGACTTGGGTAAATCCTTCGAGCGCGAACTTGCTCGCGGCGTATGCACCCCATCCCGCTTTGCCCTTGACTCCCGCGCCGCTCGATACGTTGACGATCACGCCGCTCCTCGCTGCTATCATTGGAGGCAGCACCGCTTTCGCGAAATAGAACGCGCCATTCAGGTTGATCTCCATCACCTCCCGCCACGTCTCTTCAGGGTAGGCCGCAATCGGCTCATGCGGGCCCAGAATGCTCGCATTGTTTATCAGTACATCGACTTTTGACCATCGCCCAAGAACATGCTCGACAAAGCCTCGGACGGCATTCGCATCGGCCACATCGAGCACCTGCGTGAGCAGATTGGGATTGTTCAGTTCGGCTTCCAGACGGGCAAGTTCTACCTCATTCCGGGCGCAGGTAGCGACACACCATCCCTCCGAAAGCCACTTCTGGATCGATGCCCGGCCCAGGCCGCGCGTGCCGCCGGTGATGAGAACGACTTCCGGAATTGCCACTAAAGCTCCGCTCTATTAGTTTTAAGTAATAAGTGGCACTCATGATCGATCATGAGCAAGATAACGAGTAACGAGCAAGAAACTCTCCGCTCGTTACTCCCAGCGTGGGCGCTGGATCCACTCGTTATTCATCTACTCCATTGATCCGCCGCCTCTTCCGAGAATACAAACTCCAGATCGGCTTCGCGTTTCTTCTCGTCGTCTTCGAGAACATCGCGTACATTGCCGAGCCGTTTGTATTCGGCAAGGCGATCGACGGCCTTCGCGAGGCGCACCGCGTCGAGGAAGAGGTCGATTCGAGCATCTCCACGTTGCAACTCAAGCAAGTGGCCGATTCGGTCCGGCAGCATGTGCTCGATTCGCTCCGGATCATCGACACGATTCGGCAACGGGACTCCGCTTCGGGGGCCGTCTCCGAAGCAAAGCCAACGACGGCATTTCAATACGCGTCGTACAGGACGAATCGGTCTTATTGGACCTATTCGTCCTATTCCCTTCTTGCTGACAAGAAAGCGCGCGGCGATACTGACGATATTATCCAGTTTCCGCCCGAAGGCTCGCCCGAGCGCGCAACGATCGACAGCATGAAGCGTCTGCTAGCCCGCCGCGACTCGATCCGGAGTCGGCGGCGGCACTCGCTGCTGAAGATGCCTCGGGACTCGGCTCGCGACTCGCTCCGCCGAGTCATCAAAGCCGCAAAACCGCCTGGGCCGGGTAAGCCGGCAGGCTCCGCAACAAGCACAACGGACCGGCCGCTCTCGTTTTATGTCACGCGCGAGGTCGGGCCGTTCATTCCGCCGCTCATTCCATGGATCGTGCTCTTCCTCGTCAATTCCAGTCTCGGAGCGTTTCGCCGGGTGTATGACACGCGTGTCTACACCCGCATGTTCGCAAATCTCTCGAGCGATGTCGTAGCTCGGCAGCTTGCGCAAGGTGA
>JADGPZ010000239.1 GCA_017882165.1 Candidatus Kapaibacterium sp. | reverse complement strand
GAAAGTGATTGAGACGCCGCAAGTGCCGGGCGTTGCGAAGAACGGCATCCAGGTCCGCGTCGTGGCGCGCGTGACGATCCGTGCAAATCTCGAGCGCCTCGTCGGTGGCGCCGGTGAAGCGACGATCCTGGCGCGCGTGGGCGAGGGTATCGTGACGACGATTGGCACGAGCGAGTCGCACAAGGAAGTGCTGGAGCGCCCGGACCGCATCTCGAAAGTGGTGCTCGATAAAGGGTTGGATGCCGGTACGGCGTTCGAGATTTTGTCCATTGATATTGCCGACGTGTTCATCGGCGATAACATCGGCGCGAAGCTGCAGAGCGATCAGGCCGAAGCAGAGCTGAAGATCGCGCGAGCCCGTGCCGAGGAGCGCCGCGCGGCCGCCGTTGCGACCGAGCAGGAGATGAAGGCCCGCGTGCAGGAAATGCGAGCGAAGCTGGTCGAAGCCGAAGCGCAAATCCCGATGTCGATCGCGGAAGCATTCCGCGCCGGACATTTGGGCGTGCTGGACTACTACAACATGCAGAATATTCAGGCGGATACGAACATGCGGAAGTCGATCGCGGATACCGGCGCAACGGATAGCGGCAATGCCCCGGCACCGGGCGCGACGCAGAGCACGTCGTAAGACCTCACCCCAACCCCTCTCCCTGCTGGGAGAGGGGCTTAGATGACATGCTTATACGAAGTATCTCTGGGCTTCGCGGGACTGCGGGCGATGGTCTAACAGCAGATGTCGTCGCGCGGTATGCGGCGAGCTTCGCGCGGATGAGCGACAGCAAGGGCACCATCGCTGTCGGCTACGATGGCCGGCTGGGTGGTGCGGCGTACTACGACATCTGCGTCCAGACGCTGGTGACGTGTGGCTGCGATGTGCTCTCGATTGGCATGGCACCGACGCCGACGGTTATGATGGCCGTTGAGACGAAGCCGGAAGTTGTCGGCGGGATCATAATCACGGCGAGCCATAATCCGCAAGAGTGGAACGGGATGAAGTTCATCGCGCAGACGGGGCTGTTCCTCGATGCGGATGAGAATGCGAAGCTTTGGGAGATCGTGGATTCTGAGTCTCCGCAATCTGCCGCTCCCGGAGAAGCGGGTGAGATCATTGATGGCCGCGACTTCATCGATGAGCATATTCAGGCGGTGCTCGATATTCCTTATGTAGATCGGGAGAAAATCGCGCGGCGACATTTTAGGGTCGTGCTCGATTGCGTGAATGCATCGGGGTCGTTTATCCAGCCACGACTGCTCCAAGCGCTGGGCGTTGCGGATGTGATCGAATTTGCCTGCGATGGCTCGGGTATCTTCCCACATCGGCCAGAGCCGGTGCCTGAGAATCTCACGTCGTTGAAGGAAGCGATCCTTCGAGAGAAGGCTGATTTGGGAATCGTTGTTGATCCCGATGCGGATCGTTTGGTGCTCATCATGGAGAACGGCGAGCCGTTTATCGAAGAGAATACAATCGTGCTATGTGCCGAGCAAGTTCTGAAGCATGCGCCGCGAGGGCAATCGGTGGTCGTGAATCTCTCGACGACACGAGCGGTCGAGGACATCGCCTCGAAGTACGATGCGAAAGTATTTCGCACCGCGGTCGGTGAGATCAACGTGGCTCGCAAGATGCAATCGGAACATGCGATCATCGGTGGCGAAGGGAGCGGGGGAGTGATTCTGCCGAGCGTGCATACGGGACGCGATTCGTTGGTCGGCGTCGCACTGGCGCTCTCGGCCTTGTCGGATTTCGAAGGGCCGATCTCGGCAAAGCGAAAGGCTCTACCGCAGTATGAGATTGTGAAATCAAAGATCGAGCTGACGAGTGCCGAACAAGTGCAATCGGTCCTATCTGTCCTATCCGACAGATTCGCCAGCCGTGCTGTGCGAGTAAATCGCGAAGACGGTATCCGCTTTGACTTTGAGCGATCCTGGCTTCATGCCCGAGCGAGCAACACGGAGGCGATCATCCGTATTATCGCCGAGGCGCCGACGCGCGCGGAAGCGGAAGCACTGCTGGCGGAGGCGCGAAGAGGGTAGTCCTGGCTGGTTAGCCCTGGATCAACTACTCATGCCGCAGGAGTGGCACGTGTTTTCCTATATGTCACGGCTATCAGAACGACCATCACGATGGCGATGACAAGCGAGGACTCAATGCGGCCAAGATCCAGGCCGCCTTCGGCGAAAGGCTTTGTGAGTGTATCACCGAGTGTTGCGCCGAGTGGACGCGTGAGCACGTATGCCGCCCAGAAGAGCACGCTTTCCGATAATATTTTGCGATAGTGCAGGACTGCCACAAGACCAATGAGCGCTGCGAAGACGAGTGCGCCACCAGTGAAGCCAAGCCCGGTCGAGGTTGCAACATAATCGCCGAGTGCTGTTCCGAGTGTGTTAGATACTAAGATTGTGAGCCAATAGAACGTCTCGTTTTTCCTGTCCGTGATATGATCGACCCGGATCGATCCAGTGGAGCGCCGCCATATCAGAAGCGTTACAATGACCAAGGCGAGCAAGCCAATCGAGGCTGTTACGTAGCCGAGACCAAGTGTTCGATCAATGTAGTCGGAAGTTGTTGTGCCGACGGTCGTCGTCGCCACGACGACGGCCCAGTAAAAGACAGGATGGTAACGTTCAGCTTTGACCTGAGCCGCAAGCATTACCGCGAAAAAGCCGAGAAAGATCAGCGTACTGACCGCATAGCCGAGGTTCAGTGTCATCGAGAGCGCGTCACCGCCTGTTTCGCCCAGCGTTGTCGCGCAGATCTTGACGATCCAAAATGCGAGGGTAACCTGCGGCACTTTGCTTAACGCGTATTTATGGTCGGCGGCGTTATTACTTATATTCAAGATTGTGGATTCGTTGAGAGTTATGAGCGGTCAAGATTTGAGACTGCCGAATTCCATTGCTTAGACTAAGATTCCACGTCGCATTCTT
>JADGPZ010000006.1 GCA_017882165.1 Candidatus Kapaibacterium sp. | reverse complement strand
GCTTATGTCTTCCATGAGGGGCATCGTCACCAACTGATTCAATGAGCCACTGCGAATCGCGAGGTGCTGATACGCTTGACTGCCGATGAATGGCGAAGATGATGACCCCATCAGCACCACCGTTGTATCATGCCAACCATTTCCAATATCATATCGAAGATGGAGTAGTCCAGTGTCGGCAAGCCCGGTCCAGGGAGTATACCGAACGCGGATGCTATCGCGCACGCTGAGTGTGCGGGGAATCTTGCGCAGATCGCTAATATGAAAGTTCGATGAGCCTCCCAGCCAGAGCGAGTCGAGCTTTGCCGTCGATGGCAAACAACCGAGAATCCCGAGTGGGATCGTCGTATCCACCACGCCAGTACAGGCTGTTCGCTGGAATGCTTGCTGGAGAACAGGCAATGAGAGCGCCGTTGGAGTCGTTCGGTTGGCTCCGAACAACTCGATGATCGTGTCTCTGGGACCTGCACCAAGATCGTACCGGATGTGCAGCCGGCTCGTGTCCGATCCGTTCGGTGCAGGCCGATAACGCAACAGCACGCTGTCTTTAGGCCGGAGGATCCTTGGCACACTACGGGTATCGGAAATCACGAGCGCCGACGAGCCATCCATCCAGATAGTGTCCAGCTTAGCAAACGAGGCCTGGCATCCAGTAATTGTCAGAGGAATCGATGTGTCAACACCAACGCACACACTCCAAATGAACGCATCTGGGTTGACATCGAGTGCGACAGGCGTGCTGCGGTTTGTACCCAACAGCTCGATGGTCGTATCCTTCACGCCATTGCCGAGATCATACCGGAGATGAAGCCAACTGGTATCCGCAGTGCTCGTGACAGGGCCGTAATGCAATCGCACACTATCCTTGACCCGAATCGTACGCGGAAGCGTGCGGATATCGGAAATCTGAAATGCTGAAGAGCCACTCAGCCACAAGGAATCCAGCTTGGCTGACCCTGGCAAACAACCGGCTATCGAAAGTGGGAACAGCGTATCAATTCCGGAGCATCGCGCCCAGATGGAAAGTGCGCGATCGAATGCAAGTGTCGTCGGACCGCCACCACCGGAACCGATGAGAAGGATGGTCGTGTCGGAAATCGTACTGCCGTATCGGTATCTAAGATGGATGAGCGCGGTATCATGACCGGTGGATGTCGATTGATACTGAACCGATTCCGAATCAGTGCCAAATATCTGTCGAGGGGTACTAGGACTCTTCAGCAGGCTGAAGTTTGGTGAGCCCGTAAGCCAGGCGGTGTCAAGGAATACAACGGTTAGACCACAACTCTCGACCCAGAATCGAACCGTCGTATCAATCGCAACACACCCCGGCTGACGAATACTCGCCTGATTGAACCTAAGCGAGGGCGTGGTCGAAGTATTCGAGTTGCCAATGATGTTCGTCGCCGCCTGTGACATTACCCAACTTGGCTCGAGCGTAGCTGAATTCGTCGAGGGATTTGGTACCTGCTGAAGCGCCACGAGATACGTTGCGCTCGATGGATCGATTGTTAGCGTCTGAGACCACGCATTGCCCGGATAATTCGAAACGGTTGCGACCAATTGCCATGGATTGCCGCCTGACTTTGAATAGAGTCGAATGGGATTGCCATTGCCAGTGCCCGTGAGCGTAACCGTGCCACCACTCTGACTCGTCGTATCCGTGGACAAGCCGCGATAGACTGTCGCATTGTTTGGTGTGATAGATCCTGACGCCCCATACGGCCCATCGAATCGAACACGCCCAGCGCCGCCGTTGCCGGCATCGGCATGAGTATGACTCGAAGCACCCCCGACGACCGAAACGGAAGGAAACGAACTGGCAAGCTTCGACTCGAAAGTCACTCCTCCCCCACTCCCACAACCCCCGACAGAGCCATGACCAACGCAGCCGACACCGCCTGTAACTCCTGCTCCTCCATTTGACTGCGCTTGTGCCGATCCGGCAACAATTTGTGTGGCAAAGAGTAAGACTGCCCCGCCTCCACCGCCAGCTTGGGCACCGGGAGAACTGCTCGCACAGGTACAAAACTCATTAGCGCCACCACCACCACTCCCGCCCATCAGGGGGAGGAGCATCTGATTCCCATTGACTATCCCACCAAGATCAGGACTGGAACCGCGCTCGCCTCTACCATTCTGACCTGGAGTTGCAAAACCGCCACCGTTACCATCGCCCTCATGCTTATTATGATCGAGGACGCCACCGCCTGCAGAAACAAAGGGATTTCCTGTCCCTCCAAAGTACTCACACTGAGGCACGTCACTTGGCTCCGTGTTGATCCCGTTCAGACCGACACCTCCAGTGTTAACGTCCCCAATACCACCTGTTCCCGTTCCGCCCGTTGCCGGACATTTGCTCATCGCCGATTCACCCGGGCTTCCTCCAACATAGCCGCTCCCACCAATGTCAGTCGTAGGACCATCTCCCATACTTCCTCCGCCACCTCCGGGTCCCCCATCCTTGCCTGTTGCGCTAACCGAAAGCGTGGCTGTTGCGGAGAGCGATACAGGCCCCCTCGATATTATGTTCGCTGGCAAATATCCTTGATTCCCTGCGCTGAAAGGATCACAATCTGTCGTCGAAACCGTGTACGTCCCTCCACCCAGCGTAATGCTGTCAAAAATCAGCGCCCCACGTTTCGAGCGTATACCCCATTGCCCTCCGCTGCCGAATGCCCCTCCGCCCGATACATTGAGACCGGAATTTGGCTTGACGATAAAGAATGTATCCGCATTCGAGGAAACACCATTTACTATGACCGTGAGGGGCACAGCAAACGATGGGTCAAGGGATCTCCAATTCGAAGAGTTCGGCGACGCACACGCAGTCACAAAGACTTGAGTCGAAATCACTCGCCCGTGCCAACTTACAACGATCGGACCAATGGTCAGCTTTGTAGAATCGGAGGGGTTCGCGCAGACCACGCGGACCGCATCGCCAGCATTGTTGGCATAGAGGCTATCGGTGCCAAACGAGCCATTCGCGTTGTAGGGAGCGATGATCTCGATGGAGGTATTCATACCCGGCGTGCCGATATCAGGGATGAGATATGAAATTGAAGGAGATTGCGCGCGAGCAATCACCGGAACAAGCATGCTCAGGATAGCGAAGCGAAGGCGTAACTCAAGTACCCTCATCACTGCGAAGCGATCCGATCGTGGGCGATCGAATCAAGAAGAATCGTCATCATTGCACTTTCGTAACTCGGAACGTCTGAACCTGATCTGCTGAGTTAGCAATCACGATGTAAGCACCGGGTGGAAGCATCGAGGTGGTGATGTGCAATTCACCATTGTTCCAGACCATATCCGAGGCGACTGACCGCCCAAGGGCATCGAAGATTTCTATCGAAGATACCAAATGATCCGGATCAGCAATGATGATATGATCCCCGAAGGGATTAGGACGAATGCGGATCGAGTGCGACGACGATGATTCTGAGACGCCTGACGATGGCACGATTTCGATCCCCCACATCTCATCTTCTGAAGTATTCAGACACACTCCATCATCCGACTGTCCGATGCGCAACCGAAGATCATTCAATTGAACGAGTGTCATTCCGGCATGAGTGTCCGTGACTTTGAACACAGCTTCGCCCATGTCCAGTGGACGCGTCGGCGTGGACGAGACATTTGTGATCGAGAACTGCACGCTGTTTGCAGTAGGAACTGTGGAGCCCGTGGTCCATCCGGCCGGTGGGTTGTAACTTTGATAAGTCAACTTCGACGGATCGAAGGAGATCGTGGCCGTAATCGTATTGAGATTGCCCCACGAAGCCTTGAGCAATGTGCTGTCGCTGATGTCCTCCATGAGCGGCATCGTCACCATTTGATTCAACGAGCCGCTGCGAATGGCAAGATGCTGATAGGCACGCCCGCCGGCAAACGGCGAGGCCGATGAGCCGATCAAAGTCACTGTGGTATCATGCACAGCGCCGCCAAAATCATACCGGATATGGAGGAGCCCTGTATCAGCCGAGTTGCTTCCTGGCAGATAGCGCACCGGAATATTGTCGCTCAGGTGAAGCGTGCGCGGAACACTTTGAACACCTGTAATTCGGAATGCAGAAGAGCCATCGATCCATAGCGAATCAATCGTTGCAGAGGGCGGAAGACAGCCGGTTATCGCCAATGGAAGTGTTGTATCAACAGACGTGACGCATGCATTTCGGAGGAATGTCTCACGTGTGAACGGCAATGATAGTGTCGCTGGATTGCCCGTATTCCACCCAATGAGCCTCACCACCGTGTCGCGCAAACCGGATCCAAAATCATAACGGATATGAAGGAAAACCGTATCAAACTTACCCCCAGCAGGCTGATAGCTCAGTCGGATGTTATCGGAAGCTTTAATCGTGCGTGGTACACTTCGCCCATCGGCGACACGAAATGTGGATGAACCAACAAGCCAGACCGAGTCAAGTCGAGCCGATGCAGCGCCGCACCCGGTAACTGTCAATGGAATGGCAGTATCAATGGCAACGCATTGCGCTTGCACGATGGTCTCGGTATTTACTGCAAGTGTCGCCGGGCCTCCAGTACCAGAACCGAACGAGTATCGGTACACTGACCCGTTCTGCAAATCGTCGAAGCCAAACACGTCGATACCGGAGCAGCCATTGAGAACGGAGAACCGCGTATCGTTGTGTCCGAGGGGACCACCAATGCTCGTCCAGGTTACTCCCTGGTCGGTCGAATAGTAGAATCCTAAATACGTTACCCCGCCAACGACATTGTTAACATCTTGTACCTGGCAGAAAAGATATTGTCCGCCAATTCCGGCCAGATGGCCCGTGAAAATGAAGGGGAAATTAGCGAGTTGACCCCATGTAACACCATAATCAGTCGAGTGGTAAATAATGGCATGCGCCGGTTGGCCATTCGTAGGGCCTTCTGGTGCAGCCCAATAGTTCGGTGTCCCACTATCGCTGTAGACGGACCACGACTCCACGGTCATCGCAGCGTTGCTCCATGTCAGGCCGCCATCCGATGTATGAAGCCAATTCTGTCCGCGATAATCGCTGATAACGCCGTGCAGTGGATCCGCGAATTCGACTCCGTTCGTGCTGCTGAGGAAGCTTCCGGTCCAAGTAGAACCACCATCGGTGGAAATGTGTCCTGGACTGAAGATATCGGTCACGACCATCGCACTCGGAGTGATTCGGACGCATGTTCCGGAACCACCGAGTTGCGTTTCGGTCCACGTCAAACCGGCATCCGATGTTCGCCACAATGCTTTACTACCGCCGCCGTATGCGGTCATCGCAACCCAGCCATGCAACGAATCAACCATGATCAGGTCTCCGATCTGACCACCGTATCCGCCGGGAATGACGCAGGTGATCCACGACGTGCCGCCGTTCGTAGTCTTATACAAGCCGACGGGACCGTTTAGCGGCTTGCCGGGACTTATCCCAAGACCGACGAAGCCGGTGTTCTCATCGAGAAACTTTGCAAGACAGATGTAGCCATTGAATGTGCCGATCTTGCTCCAGCCCTGAGCTGATACTCGACCTACATCAATGATCGGAACTACAAGAAGTTGTAGAATCGCCGCGAAACCAACGAATGTAAGGAAACCTCGGGCCAGCGCCCACGCTCGTGCCATACCTCAACCCTCCATGGAAGTGATTGAACGATAGCCAAATATAACACATTTTCCTGTTGCTTTTTCAAAATGGAGCATTTTTTCGGATTGACCGTGCGAAGCTGAGTGCGTCCCGGAAGCCGCGACTGAAAAGTCGGTGAGTGTCGAAGCCGACCTCTCGCCTGATATAGACGTAGAGTTGCACCGTTTGGACCATAGTGGCTACCACGAACGCAATCGCCGCACCGATCAGAGATCCCGTGGTTGCCAGAAGCGTCGTGGCAAGCGCTGCATTCACTATGAAGGTGAGAGAAAAGAATCGGAATGCCTCTCGGATCTTCCCCATTCCGGTCATGGTGACTTGAAAAACCATCTGGACAGGAAAGAACGCCGCTGCGATCAAGAGCACCCGAAAGATTGGAATGCTGGCATCATACTTCGCGCCATAGATGAGATGGAAGATCAACGGTGCGCCGATCTCCAACACGATCGCAACCGGGACGAGGGTCATGAACAGAAAGCTGACACTCTTTTCAAGGATCGTCCTGAGAGTTACCGCATCACCACGAGAGTGATACTTGCTCGACGCGGGAAAAACAAAAAGAGTCATGGTCTCGCGAACGATGTCGAATCCTCGGAACAGCATCTTGGCGCCATTATAGATACCGGCTCCCGCCGCGCCTGTGAATCCAGCAACGATGAGCGTGTCGAAATTCTGCTGTGCCGTCGAGACGATTCCCATGGCTGCTTGATAACGGACAAATTCCGAAATCCGCCGAAGCATCGAACGTGTATAGACAAACCGGAACGTCAGATACGGGCGGACAAGAATAATCGCGAGGAGTGATGACACGGCACCGGAGGCAACGGTGATACGGACAACATCCTCCGCCGAATGCACCAGACCAAGAGGAAGGAGGATACAGATCGCTATGCTCGCAAGGCCGAAGTTCGCGCTGTCAATGAAAAACAACTCCCGCATCCGGAAACGCGATTGCAAGACCTTCGAAAAGATCACGCGCGGCATCGTCACAACAGCCAGCAAGACGAGGTACGGAATAAGCATTCGCAATTGTGGAATGCGAAGCACATCACTGATGACATCGGGGAAAAGGCCGATTAGGGTCAGCACCGTCCCCAAAAAAGCGATGAAGAGCAAGGCAGTCACGCTGACGAGTTCTTCCAGGCGCGTATCCGGCTCGACCCCAAATTTGACGATGGCCTGGAGCGCAAAGCCATCCGAAAATGTGAATAGGACTGTAAACAGCGTCTGAAATACGGAGAGGACACCAAACTGCTCGGGAGTAAAAGCCCGAGCGACCAGGATCAATGCAATTGCATAGACAAGCGGCAACCCTCGCGAGGCGAACGCCCAGGCGGCTTTACCGATGTGACTACTGAACCTCACGCAAGTATTCTCCCAATAGGATCATTCTCTCTGAAACTTTCTGAATTCCTTGTAACAAACGGACTTGTCAAGTGTTCTTATAGGCTGAAGGGAATCATTGTGTTTCAACTTTTTTGGATCATCCTATGAAAACTCTCTCAAGGTTACTTCTCATTTCGTTGGTCTTGCTCATCCCGTTCGGCTTGCTGGCGCAGTCCTGGCAGTACACAGGCTCACTCAGCATCAAAAAACGAACGGGGATTCTTACGACGCTCCCAAATCAGACCGCTCTTTATGTCGGCGGTGCAGACGCATCGGGAGTTGCGCTGAATACTTGCGAACTGTACGATCCAGCGACGGCTGTGTGGACCATCGCGGCGCCAATGGTAACGGCGCGCGAGCGCCACACGTGTACGCTCCTGCCGGACGGACGCTTGGTTGTGATCGGCGGGAACACGTCGCCGAACTATGACTATAGCATCCCCACAGGCTCGATCGAGATCTATGACTACACGACGAATCAATGGTCGAGTGGCGGATCGCTGTCGATTGCTCGTCAGAACCATACTGCTACCCTCCTGAACGACGGGACCATTCTTGTTGCTGGTGGATACATAGGCAGTAACATTACAAGCTCGGTCGAAATCTATGATCCATCCACGCAAACGTGCAGGGATGCCGCGCCACTGCTTCTCGCTCGGCACGATCACTCTGCAACACTATTGCCAGATGGGCGTGTGCTTGTGACAGGTGGGCGAAGCGGCGGCGCGGGAAGCGATTACTTCAGTGAGTCAGAGATCTACGACCCCTCCCCCAACACCTGGCAGGTGACCGGCAACATGAATCAGGCAAGAATCAAGGGATCGCTCGTAACCTTCAGCGATGGAACTGTGCTTACATCCGGCGGTCGCAATACGCCGAATTCATCGGCCCCGGGTTCCGAGATACTCACGGGTACCTATAGCTCGTGGACGTCTACCTCGCCGATGTTCCAGCCGGTGACTTGGCAGATGAGCACGCTGTTGCCGAGCGATCGTTTTTTGGTAACCGGTGGCATTACCGATGCAAATTGGTCTAATTCTTTTACTGGAACAATGACACCGACGTGTGAGTGGTATGACAAACCGAATCAACGCTGGTATTACGCTCCGCAGCTGAACCAGAAGCGGAGTTATCACGGTGCGTGCTGGATTCACCAAACGGTCAACGAGGCTTTACCAACGGATCTGGTGTTGGTCGCTGCTGGGATCACTGGAGATTATCAATTCACGGAAACCGCCGAGATCCTCGACGTGACCGATCATGCTCTCCTAAGCTACATGACGATGCCAGCCAATTCAACGGCTGCGGTAAGCGATCCGAAGATCTCGTTCGCGGCTGTGATTGCAATGGCTGCATCGGATCAAGCGGTACTTGATCTTACATTGGACCAGGCAGAGATCGTCCGAATCGAGGTCTATACGGCATCCAGTGAGAGCGTCTCGGCGAAGCAGGAGATCGCACTTCCTCCGGGCGCATATTCCATCCCGATCGATCTTCTCACTCCGACTTCCGGGATCTATTTCGTCCGAATCGTGGCTGGTGTGAGAACGACGATGCTAAAGTTCGCTCTGCTGCACTAAGCAGATTTGCTCTAATGACAAATCAGATTGCCGAGGGGTTACGCCCTCGGCAATGCCATTCGAGCCACCTCAACGTCCCCTGCGCCGATTGAGCGAAACATATCGCGCTAACTCGGGATATTCTTTGTTCGGATCGCCGTAGATATTGCCAGCGCGATCGTGACCCCGCGCGAGATAATTGAGGTGTGGATGTCCCAATTCCGATTTCCCACCAAGCGCTTTGACGGTCGCGGGCATGTACCGCATGGTATAACCTGTCCGGCGCTTCGAACTTGTGTTTGCAGGGCTCCCATGGATGAGACCGCTGTGATGGAGGCTTGCTTCGTTGGCTTTTAGTTCACAAGGGACCGATCGACTCTCATCGAAGCGGCCTTGTTTGATCTCGATTGGAAACAAGTTCTTTGAAATGTCGACCTCGTCATATTCTGAGAATCCATGATGCTGAGTTCTCGGAATGACATACATGCAACCATTCTCCGCAGTTGAGTCGTC
Source organism: Candidatus Kapaibacterium sp. (assembly GCA_017882165.1). GTDB lineage: Bacteria > Bacteroidota > Ignavibacteria > Palsa-1295 > Palsa-1295 > PALSA-1295. The sequence continues at coordinate 34,833 of JADGPZ010000006.1, read as the reverse complement.
GATCGCGAGCCAGACCGTCACTACTTCGATCGGCGAGATCATTTGCTTCCAGTAACTCGCATCCTCATGCCACGGCACACGCTTACCAGCGCCTGCCGGCTTTGAGATGAAATGACTCGAGAAGAGCACAATATCCGGACCAATGATCGGCTCGACCAAGTCGAGAACCTCGTCGGCGAATAGCCATTCAAAGAGCTTCGTGTCCGTAAAATGGGGAACGTCCATCTCTTCGGGCCTTACCTCGGGCGGCAAGGCTTCGAGCTTTTCTTCGAAGTGATCTTTCAGCGCCTGAAACTTCGAAGGCGAGAAAACTGGCTTCTTGTAAAGAAGATAGCCCTCCGCTCCATAAAACTCAAACTCATTTAGACCCAGCAGCGACATTGCATGATCTCCTTTCAAGAACCAATACCAATCGCCGGAGAAAAGCTCCCGTTTTGGCACTCTATCCTAAGAAGAACAGTTTGCTTCCGATCATTTAACACCCGAACAACAAGATTCCTATGAGCGTCGATTACGAAACGATCAAAATGTATAAGGTCAACAAGAACCTCTTCTTCGAGGGGTGGGATGGGACCTTTTTCGAGATGGCCTTTAAGAAACTCCTGATGGGAATGGCTTCAATCACAGGGAAGGACATTAAGCCGCTCTTCACCGATCGGGTGGTGGAATACCCCCTCCTGTTTCAGCACCTCAATCCGAACGCGAAAACAATTCTCGATTTTGGATGCGTAGAGGACTTGTTGCCGATCCATCTTGCAAGTCTCGGCTATCAAGTTCAAGGTCTCGATTTCAGAAAGTACAGCTTCGAGCATCCGAATTTTAAGTTCACCCAGGGCGACATCTTAACGTGGCAGCCACCAGCTAATACGTATGATGTTGTCTGCTCGATCTCAACGGTCGAACATGTTGGGCTAACCGGCTATGGTGACCCAGAGAAGTCCGATGGCGATAAGGTTGCCATCGAAAAGCTTTGGACGGCGTTAAAGCCTGGTGGCGACTTGATCCTCACCGTTCCAGCCGGTAAAGCAACTACGAGACGCAATATGCGAATTTATGATTTGGACAGGATCAAGTCAGTCGTGCCGAACCCTCGGATCGTTCGGTTTTTTGCGAAGCCAACCCGCTACGGTGTTTGGTCTGAAGTCTCGGCGGACGAGATCAAAAATTTGGTTTATGAGGACTACGAAGCACCGCTCAGTCCTGGCCAGGGTGTTGCCTTCATTGTGTCGACCAAGTAGGGACGGAATGCACATCACCACCAACGGTCAACTCGATGACCAACCTGCGACCCCCATCCGCCATGCGACGATTGAAGCGACCAGACTCGTCGCGCCTTCGCATCCAGAGTGGGCCGAATCCTACCGCATCCTCGGTAAGACTGGACTGACCGTCAGCGGCGCCGGATTCGGGTCGTATCGCGTCGATCATCGGGTGGCATCGCACCGGGCTGCTCTGGCGAAGGCGATTCGCATGGGAATCAACCTCATCGACACCTCGACGAACTACGCCGGGGGTAACTCCGAACGACTGATCGGCGAAGTCCTTGTGGGTCTTGTAAAGCAAGGCCTGACGCGGCGTGAAGAGATCGTTATCGTCTCCAAAGCGGGCTACATTCAGGGCGGCCTCTTCGAGGAGATGCAGCGCCGGGCCAACGAGGCTCATGCCGACTACTCGGCTAGCTCCGAACTCTCCGATCTGGTTCGCCATAGTAATGGCCTGTGGCATTCGATCCACCCCGATTTCCTTCGCGATCAAATCACCGCATCGCTGGAGCGACTCGGTATGGAAACGATTGATGTCTTCCTCCTTCACAATCCCGAATACTTCATCGAATGGGCCGTCGCCGAGGGCAGGCCCGAGGACGAGGTCCATCAGGAGTATTATCGCCGTATCGCGAAAGCCTTTCGCTATCTCGAATCCGAAGTCCAGCAAGGCCGGATTCAGTGGTACGGGATCAGCTCGAACACATTCGTCAAGCCAGAAGAAACCGTTAACCGCACTTCTCTCGAAGCCTGCTGGCAAGCTGCCGAGGAGATTTCCAAGGAGCATCATTTCGCCGTTGTCCAGTTTCCGCTCAATATCTTCGAGCATGGCGCTGTGACTGAACGAAATCAAAATCGTGGCACCCAGACCCCGATCGAGTTCTGTCGCGAGAAGAATCTCGGCGCGCTCGTCAACCGGCCGCTGAATGCCATTATTGGCAAGCAACTGATTCGGCTTGCCGATTTCCCCGAGCGCGAAGTGCCGCCGGATGATGACATCGACGATCTGACGCACGACCTGCGTTTGCAGGAAGAGGAGTTCTTTAATACCCGGTTCAAAGACCTTCCTCTGAATCCGCAGTCCCGCGATTCCGTCCAGAAGCTGATGACGCTGGGCCGCAATCTCGATGATGGCAACTGGCGCGAGTTCGCAAGCGTCGAGGAATGGCAGGATATTTCGCGTACCGTGCTGGCGCCTCGACTCCAGTATGTCTTCGACATCCTGCGGCCACTCTCCAAGGACGACGAAGGTCTCTACTCCATGATCGTCCAATATGCCGAGGTCGCCGATGACGTCTTCGAGCACATCTCGAACGTCTACTTGAATCGCGGTCATGCGCGTGCCGAGAAAATCCACGCCGCTCTCAACTCGCTGCTGCCCGAGGACTGCCACAGCCTTTCCCTGTCACAGAAGGCTGTCCTGCTCATCCGGAGTATCCCAGGCGTCTCCTCGGTGCTCGTAGGCATGCGCGCCGAGGAATACGTCGACGATGTCATCTACGGCTTGCAGGCGAAGGCGCTCACCAACGCCGAAGAGATTTGGCCGCGCCTCGCTCCCGTTCAGCAAGAGAATTAGTACATTGCCAAAGAACGAAAAAGCCCGCTTCAAGCGGGCTTTTACAATCTACGCGGTCGCTGCTTCCAGCGGCTCCACATTTACCCGTTGCCGGTCCAGCCGGAAACGCTCGAACTTTACGACGCCATCGGCGACCGCGAACAGCGTGTCATCCTTTGCGCGCATGACGTTCAGGCCCGGATGATACTTCGTACCACGCTGGCGGATGATGATGTTGCCCGCGCGGACGAACTCGCCGCCGAAGCGCTTGACACCGAGACGTTGTGCATTGGAATCGCGCCCGTTGCGCGTCGATCCCATTCCTTTTTTATGTGCCATGACTTATCGAAGTGCTAAAGTTCTGAAGTGCTAATGTGCTATTTCGCTTACCAGTTAAGCGAAAGCTCGGTGTATTGCTGCGTGTGACCGTTAAGCTTACGGTAGCGCTTGCGGCGCTTCTTGTGAAACACGATGACCTTGTCGCCACGACTGTGACCCAAGACCGTCGCCGTCGGCATCGTACCGCCGCCGAGCTTAATCGCGCCGTCATCGCCTTGTGCCACGAGCGGCTTCCCGAGCATGACCTCCTGCCCGACCGTTGCGCCGGCCAGAAATGGCACGCGCAGCGACTTCATGGCTGAGTCGATTTTGAATTGTTCTCCTGAAATCTCTACGATCGCGAACATAATAAGCTCCTTGGTCACTGAGGCACACCTACGGTGCGCCAACGCACCCGTTGCGGGCACCCGATACGGGCCGCCTTTTGCGGACGCCCTGAAATGCCCGCAGCCCCCAAATAGTTCAGAGAATCTTCCGGGAGTAACGAGTAATGTGTAACGAGTAACGCGTTGTTGGGCTGAACGAAATGCCCGGCTTCCCGTTAGTAGTTGGCCGTTGCGTGCAGCTTTTCATATTTCTTCTTTCATATTTCATCTTTTCCCCGCCGTGGTTCGCGTCTTCGTCATTCATCGCCCGATCGTCCGCGAGGAAATCGTCTTTCCGCTCGAACCGAAGCGGACCGGCGCGATCCTCGAGTACTTTCAGGTCGTCCGCGGCGAAGCCGGCGGCCATCCCATACGCGCCATTCGCTTCGAGGCCGACCGTGAGCTGCTCCGCGCATCGCTCATCATCCTCGCAAACCGCATCGCGCAGCACTACGAGCTGACCGAGTTCGAATGCTTTCGCCGCATGGGCGAGGTCTTGTCCGGCGAGCCGTGCCTCCTCGTCCGAGTCGGTGCTGTCCATCGCGACGAAGCCTACCGCGCCATGAACGAATTCCTCGACGAACTCCGCTCGATCGCGATCACCGCCAATCCGGTGGCATAGCTTGCTCCGGGCCAGCGTTCTCAGCCGTTCGTTTGTTTGAGGTTCATCAATTGTGCCGCGAATGCGCCAATTTCGACATTTGCCTCCTAAGATAGGTGCCCCCGCCGCCGCGGGTTAAAGTAATACTTTAATTCTCTCTTTTGAGTTGTCATTTAATGAACGCCCTCTCCCAGACAATCAATTGTCAATGAGCTAAGTACCTGTACCTCTTTTTCATCCTTCATCCCTCTCCGCCGCGGCGGATTCATCCTTTTCCCCAGAAATGGTGCCTATGACCTGCGCATCTAATATAAGACAAGAAAAGCCGGGATGCAAGAGGTAGGTCAAGAATTCTGAAAAAAAAATGTTGCGGCCGGGTTTCCCGGCCCGGTGCGCCATCCCCAAAGTGGCGGAGCCACGAAGTACCCGCAGCCAGGGGTGGAGTCCGCCGCAGCGGACGGAACCCCTGGACCGCGATTCCAAAAACAATATTAGCCCTGAAAGGGCGATGTACTCTGCCCTTCCAGGGCTATCGAATTTAATCCCCACGCTGACCCAGGGTTTCGCCGCGCACCTATGGTGCAGATCGCTCCACCCTGGGCTGCGAGTACTCCGTCGCTGCGCGACTAAGAGGATTGCAGTGGCCGCATAATGTAGTGCCGGACCTTCAGGTCCGGCGAAGCACGACACCGGACCTGAAGGTCCGGTGCGACACGCCGTGCAAGCTGCATCGATACGGCGACGACTCGCACGGATTGGCACGCGATTTCACATTATTAATGATGTGACCTAATTCAACTACAAGGAGGCGTTATGACCAAACAACCGAACGTGCCAACGCTCAAGACCCCGCTCACACGGGTGCTCGCCTCCGTATCGTTCCGTCCTTTTCTCTCGCGGTTCATCCGCTCCCGGCGGAGCCGCCTTACGAAGACGATAAACTGAAGCGCTCAGTCCGAAGCTGACTGAGCGAATCTCCGCACTAAGCACAGCGCAATGGCGCTGCAATCCACTACTCACTTCCTCGTGAGAAGGCACTAACGTCTACCTGCTAACCAATACGATCATGCTTGTAGCACTTCTTTTAATAATTGCGATTGACACGGTGAAGCCAGTCGATAGCGGCATCTGGTTTCACGGCAAGTTCTACCAACACCGGACCTGGACTCCTGCGGATGAAGAACGGGCGCGCGAGCATCAATATTATGCCACGCATCCCCATTATATGACAATTCCGGTCTACGAAAAACGGGTGTGGCCGAAAAAAAGCAAGGCTACTTTTGACAGAGCAATTCCGACTGAAGCGTGGGTTGACACAACCTTCGTTCCGGCGGGTGACTATGATTATGCTCGTTGGAATGAGTGGCGGCACCAGAACGAGAAAGGACCGTATGCCGACCCCGAACCGACATATTATCGAAGCCCATTCACCAAACCCCAGGGCAGAGTCTGACGCAGAGTCAGACGATGCTCTCCTACTTCGAAGATGGTCGTTACTTACCATTTACTAAAACGACACCGACGTGAAAAAGAAACTCGCAATCCTGAGATCACCCATGATCTCACTCCTGGCAATCATTGCCATCTCGTGCGGGCCAAGCGCCGAACGGCGTTACTGGCACGACCGACTCTACAAGGTTGACTGGGGCCTCGTCTCCGACAGCGCCATCTGGGTCATCGCACAGGACACCGACATGGTAAAGCAAATCGAAAAATCCGATTCCGCCTCGCAGGCCATCTATGCCCAGCGAGCGAAGATCTGGACCGCCGATTCGCTTCGCCGGGCACATCCCGATACTAACCACATTGAAGCAGTACTTGGAGGAAGTCATTGAAAGGAGGCAACGGCCATGAAAGCAATCATCTATTTCTTCATACTTTGCGTCGTGATCGGCCTGCTTGACGAACTTTTGGGCCGCGACAATTGGTGCGACAACATTTTCGAGCCCGTACTCGCGTGGTTCTTCTACCTCTGGCCGCGCCTAAGCCGCCACGGACGCGAGCTGGAACTGTGGTATGATTTCGAAGTCGCTCCGGTACTCACAGCCGATGCCGAAGCCGCCGGATTGGGCGAGTACGATCTCCTCCTCCTCCGCCGCGCCGCCATCAACCGCTGGCTCGCGGTCGAGAAGATGCCCTGGCTGGAAGACTTCGCGCATTTGGCGCTGAGGGCGAAGCTGATCGAGCGTCGCAGGGACATAGAGGATTTGGCAGCACTTGCCGAACACCCGAAAGTTGGCTGCTGGGAGTGCGATCTCTGGCACCTGCCAAGCGGGGATGGTATAGATTGTTCGTGAATAGAGCACTCACACAATTTTACTGGAGGATTCGACTATGGCGCGCGGACGAGCGGAAGCCCTGGCTGGAAGACTTCGCGCAGGAGCAGTGCGAGGCATACGCATCCGTGCGCAACGATAGGTTTTTATGCAGAGGATAATTATGAAAGGACAAGCAGGTTATGAAACAATACATTGCAATCATCCTCGCAATCCTCGCCATCGCGTCAAGTGACGCGGTGGCGCAGGTCCACGTTCGCGGGCACGTCAATCGCAGAACCGGAACGTACGTCGCGCCGCACTACCGCAGCCGGGCCGATCACTCGCGCCTCGACAATTGGAGCACGAGAGGGAATTACAATCCGTTTACGGGGAAGAGATGTAGTGCCGATCCGATTCGAACTTATCGAAGACACAAGTAACCATTTGACATTTCGTATTTTTGCAGGAAGGAGATGTACTCAAATGTACTTTAAATATCTAAAACGCTGGGAATTCTGGGTTGCTTACGTATTTTTCTACATCCTATTTTCGCTACTGTTTTCGGGTGCAAAGGCTGACCAGGGCGTGGTCAAAGCCATGGCGATCATCGTATTCGTGGTTTTGAACATCTTCATTCAATTGTTTCTCCAAACAGAAGGGATGGAAGGATCGTCGGACATGAGGTTCCGAGCTTGGCTTCGAAGCCGCTTGGGAGTTCATCCTGAGAGTTCTGAAAGCGACAAAATCCCTCTTGATGCAGAAGAACTTAGAATTAAAGAAACTGAGAGCGAAGACTCCAGCCGACCACGAGAAGGAAATTAAGAATGCCATCGATACCTCACGATGATCTGATGCGGAAGTACCTCGCAAAGCCCGAGGACGCCGTGGCGTATCTCAATACGTGTATCGAAGACGGGAACCCCTGGCTCATCGCCGATGCCTTCCGGTTGGTCGAGCAGATTCACGGAAAGAAGCAGCACTTCCGGCTCCGTATTGAGCCAACTCCGCGCCGCGCAGCATCTAAGCCACGCACGGTTGCGCCAAAACGAACGCGCAAGGTAGCCGCATAGCAACGTCGCGCCGCACTACCGCAGCCGGCCCGATCACTCGCGCCTCAATAATTGGAGCACGAGAGGGAATTACAATCAGTACACAGGGAAGAGAGGCAGCACCGATCCGATACGAATTTATCGGAGACGGAAATAAATGCAAGATGCCCAGCGTTTCGTAAACATGATCAAATCAACTCACATCCTGTCCATCGTGCTATTTTTCAGCGTAACTTGCTACGCTCAAAAAACAAGAAGCTCTTATCCTTGGGATACATTCGTTGTGGCAGATGTCACTCTTCGTGTATCGCACGATTTTTGGATCGTGAAGGATCACAAAGGCCGTGAATTAGCACGCACCCCAGTTCCGAAGTACGTTAACGTGGCGACACCTCTTGAGAGATACACTCTAAACGGCCGTCATTTCATCATCTGGAATGGAAGCTATCCACACTGCAGCCCCTGCGAATTCGGCGCTCTAGTTTATGACCATGAATTGCGAAAATTCTATCGTTTTCACGCAGTACCAAATGATGACGACGATGGAATAGTTGTCAACTCAAAAATAGTCCGCAGGGATAATAAGAGATACGTTCAACTAATCGGAGATCCTCCTCAAGAGATCTTACAAAAATTTCTCTTGCCTGGCGATGTTCTGGTCTCAGGCGAATTGTGCAGTGCGGACTACTGCGACGATCCAATTTTCGGACCTCACATTTCCCAACGTACTAAGGATGAAGAGGCTGAGCAGGATCGTGCGTCAAATAGACTTCTTGTTCCACTTGGGCTTACGGTAGGTCAAAAATATTCTAAAGCTCGGAAAACTCTCTTGGCTATCGGATGGAAACCCTTTTTTGATGATCCCAACGGAGTACACGGAAGTCGAATATTTTTCGAGATCGAAACATATGGCGCAAGTGGTGATGGCCACCGCAGTGCTTGGGAAAAAAAATATCAAAAACTCACAATAAGTCTTTGTCCCGATGAGAAAGGCGTTTATCTTATTTGTGGAGCAGAGGAATAATTCAGTCAGTTGCTGAAGTACTTCGTTTCAGACTTGACCATTCAAGCCGATTCAAAAGCGCCGGTAAATGATTTTTGAGCAACGATTCGACCGACGAATAGTAATCTTCGCTTGCGAGACGATGTACAAAAACACCATCAATTAGCTCACCTAAGTCAACTGGCATATCGACATGATCGTCAGGAATGACTCGCAGGGTAGCTATCCGAATCTCATTTTCCTGACTGAATCCCAAATCCTTACTCATGCACTCGTAGAATGGATTCCCGTGTGGGAAGATAAGATTAGATCGATCATTATATTCAATGCAACCGCATCCTATGATATTTTCTTCACCTAAAATATTACAAGCAGCCTCAAGCTTTGCGAAGGTGGTTCTCACAACTATTCCTTGCTTGGTGCCGCAGTAGTCACGCCACATCCAATTTGCCTCCGAATCATTGCGATGCCAGCAGTTTACGAAGAACAAAGCGGGCATTCCCTCGTCGATTTGCAACTCCTCTTGTTCATCGTAGTAATCATTCGCTCGCTCGATGATTCCGCGCAAATCGCGTCGCGTAACATCGGTGGATCGAACCTCTAATTTATCTGGGAGCTTGCTTGCTTTTGTGAGCCATAGAGAGTTACTTTTGATTAGAGAGGCAAATTTATCCACAGAACCTCTTGTGGCATCGTCGGGATCAGTCGAGAGATACCGCCAAAGCACAGTGTGTTCGGGGTCTGAAGGTTTCAGGAAGATATTATCATACAACGCCTTAGCAATTGGATCCATCAAGGTTTCAAACGCCTCCCGGCGCGGATAGATGCGTGCGCTGCCTCGCACCCGCAGCGGCGGGCAACTCCCCGCAGTCCCGGCGCTGGGAGGTGCCATGGGCTGGCGGCGGAGCGTCGGCGCGTGCCGGAGCGCGTTATGCTGCTACTCTGCGCGTTCGTTTTGCCGGGCCAAGCGTGGTCGCTGGCCGCGGCGCGGTTGTGCGGCACCTTCAGTGGTGGTGATTGAATCCGTTGGGTGTCTCGTCTACGCGTATGCCAGCCGTCCTTTGGGTTCGGGTATTTCGCGGCCTAATTCCTTCGCATAGTCAATCCACTCGCGCATCACTTCTTCGACATTCACAAGCGTTTCGGAGTAGGTCTTGCCATCGGCCATGCAGCCGGGAAGCTCCGGCACTTCAGCGATGAAGCGATCATCGGGTTCGCTCCAGTAAATGATAATTTCGTATCGGCTCATGGTGTGTCTAATAACTGATATTGCAAAAGAATCTTCCGAACTTGCCGCACCTGATAGGCTTTTGCCATTCCGTTCTCGGGTTGCAGGTCAATAAGCTCGCGGATGCCGACTTTCGAATACATGTGATGACTGCTTCGAATCCGCTCGGAAAATCCCATGGACCGCAGCATCCCCGTCAGTTCAGTGAACCGGATATTGTAGTCCGAAGTGCCCCTCAGTAGGGCTTCGAGCGTCTTGTGTGGATTCACTTGATCTTAGTGTAATTCTGTCATCACCCTCTCGCCCCGGTTGCCCGCCGCCGCGGGCAAATCCGCGCACTCCCGGCGCTGGGAGGGGCCATGGGCTGTCGGCGGAGCGTCGGCGCATGCCGGAGCGCGTTATGCTGCTACTCTGCGCGTTCGTTTTGCCGGCGCGCGGCGCGGTTGTGGGGCGGGTACGAGCTTGCTCGGCCTCTTGTGACGTATCGGAACGGGTCCGGCGGTGTTCCTCAAAAACCCTTCGACAGACAAGAACTCATCGAGATCCGGCCACTCAATCCCGATGCCACGGCCAATCCACTCGTAGTGATTAAGTTGCGTGCGCGTTGCCGAGCGAAGCGCGGGAAACCAGTCGAGCGGCATCTGAAGAATGCGCCCGTCCTCCAGCGAGACGATCATGTGGTCGCGCGTAAATTTAAGATCGGTTGCCCTGATGTTTGGTACACTGTTGTTCATTCCACTTTTCCAGGATGAGTTCGCGATGTTCTTCAATCGCCTGTTCTATGAACCGCAATTCCTTGGTTCTGAATCCATCATTGTAGGCAAGCCACAATGGCGGTCCCAGCCAATACTTCGCCACGGCGTCGGCCTTCCGGACATGAATGTGCGGCGGCTCACTCCCCTCGTTCGACCAGAAATAGTATTTTCGAGCGAAGGCGTCCCTAAATATTTCTCCCACAGCACGAAAATAAGGTCACAGCACGTTTGGTTCGCTCATCTCGTAAATTTGCACCCATGAGCCTCATAGGAAAGCCACTCGACCTCGACTCCACTGCCGCCCGCACGGCCCGCGATCACGTTCAGAATGAGCTGCGGAAGCTCGCCACGCTCGCGGAGACCGTCAAGCTGGGCGGGGGTACGAAGAACATCGCCAAGCAGCACGACAAGGGCAAGCTCACAGCCCGCGAGCGCATTGCCAAGCTGATCGACCCCGGCACGGAGTTGCTCGAAATCGGTCTCTTCACGGCGCATGGAATGTATGAGGAAGAAGGCGGCGCGGCGAGCGCTGGTGTCGTCGTTGGGATTGGCCGCGTCGAGGGCCGCCTCGCAGTCATCGTCGCCAACGACGCGACGGTCAAGGCCGGCGCATGGTTTCCGATGACGGGCAAAAAGAATCTTCGCGCGCAGGAGATTTCGCTCGAAAATCATCTGCCGATTATCTATCTCGTCGATAGCGCCGGCGTTTTTCTGCCGCTCCAAGAGGACATCTTCCCCGACAAAGAACACTTCGGCCGCATCTTCCGCAACAACGCGGTGATGTCCGCGCGCGGCATCGTGCAGATCGCGGCGATTATGGGACCCTGCGTGGCTGGCGGCGCGTATCTGCCGATCATGTCGGACGAGGCGCTGATCGTCGAAGGCACCGGGCACGTGTTCCTCGCCGGCAGCGCGCTCGTCGAGGCAGCCATCGGCGAGCGGATTGACAACGAGGCGCTTGGCGGCGCGCGCGTTACCTCCGAAGTTTCCGGCGTCACCGATTACAAGATGCCGAACGATGATGCCTGCCTCGAAAAAATCCGCAGCATCATGAGCCGCCTCGGCCCGGCAGTGCATCCGCATTTCGATCGCGTTGAAGCCAAGCCGCCGAAATATCCTGAGGACGATCTGCTCGCACTCGTTCCGGCCGACCGCGCGAAGCCATACGACATGTACGAAGTCATCGCCCGTATCGTCGATGGCTCCGAGATCGATGAGTACAAATCGGATTTTGGCAAGACGATCATCACCGCGTATGCGCGTGTCGATGGCTGGGCTGTTGGGATTGTTGCAAATCAGCGGTCAGTGCTCAAGAATGCAAAGGGCGAAATGCAGATCGGTGGCGTGATCTATTCCGACTCCGCCGACAAAGCCGCGCGATTCGTGATGAACTGCAACCAGAAGCACATTCCGCTCATCTTTTTGCAGGACGTGACCGGCTTCATGGTCGGCAGCCGCTCGGAGCACTCCGGCATCCTGCGCGACGGCGCGAAGATGGTGAGCGCGGTCGCGAATTCCGTTGTGCCGAAGTTCACGTTCGTCGTCGGCAACTCAAATGGCGCCGGCAACTACGCCATGTGCGGCAAAGCCTACGATCCGCGTTTGATCTTCTCCTGGCCGACATCGCAAATTGCCGTCATGGGTGGCCAGCAGGCATCGAAGACGCTGCTCTCGATCAAACTGGCCTCGCTGAAGAAGACCGGCGAAACGATTTCCGAGGATGAGCAGAAGCGGATGCTCAAGGAGATTCAAGATCACTACAACGAGCACACCAGCCCGCTCTACGCCGCCAGCCGCCTCTGGACCGACGGCGTCATCGATCCGCGTGCAACGCGGCAGGCAATTTCGACCGGCATCGAAGCCGCGAGCCATGTTCTGGAAATTCCGAAGTTCAATGTGGGGGTGATACAAGTGTAGCCCCCTACCCGAACTTCAAACTCATCCCCAACTCCCGCCGTATTTTTGAAGTCATGGAAACAAAGCTGGACATCATTGGCATCGGCGAATGCCTTGCCGAACTGAATTCTGTTGATGAAGAGAGCGGCCGTGGTATGTACCAATTGGGCTACTCGGGCGATGTGCTGAACTCGCTCTCGGCGGCTGGCGCGCTCGGTCTGACGACCGGGCTTATCTCCGCCATCGGCGACGATCCATTTACCGATGGCCTCGTCGAGGTATTGGAGTCGGAGCATATCGATCTCTCACACGCGCCGATCCTCGAAGGCAAATCGAACGGCGTTTATTTTATCCATCCGGACGAGTCGGGCAATCCGCACTTCCACTTTCTCCGGCGCGATTCGGCGGCGACGTATGCGTTCGCCGCGCAGCCGCTGGACGAGCTCGTGCGCTACGCATCGAGCGCCCGCGCGTTGCTCTTCTCCTCGATTCCGCTTGCCGTGATGAAGGAGCGCGAAAAGATGGTCTCTCTGATTGAATCCGCGCATGGCCACACGCGTGTCTGCTTCGATCTCAACGTTCGCCCGAAGCTTTGGGATAAACTCGACGATCTGCGCAATCTTTTGCCGGTGCTTGCTCCGCATGCCGATGTCCTCTTCGTTTCCGCGCAGGACGACATGCACCTCTTCGGCAGTCGCGAGGCTGCCGCTGCGGTCGACCACTATTGCAACTTGGGGTTCAAAGAAGTTGCCTTCTGCCGTGGCGCCGATAGCACGGTTGTCGGCCTGCGAAATAGCGCGAGCACGAGCACTGCGATCTTTGAAGTACCTGTGCCACGAGTGCCGGTCGTCATCGATCCGACGGGCGCAGGCGATGCGTTTAATGCTGGTTATATCGCTGCGATGCTGCGCGGACATCCACCCTATGAGTGCGCGGCGATGGGCAATGCGACGGCCGCATGTAGCCTCGAAGTCCGCGGCGGACGCGGCACCGGCATTACCGTGCAGCGCGTCGAGCGGCACTACCGCCCACTCGTTAAGTGGGGGACGTTCAAGGGTCCGGCACTGGCGATGAGCAGACGCGCGAACTGATTGCCACAGATTCATCTCGTTGGGAATGCGCATCTCGATCCAGCGTGGATGTGGCGCATGGACGAAGGTCTTGCTGCTTTCCGCGCGACCTGCCGCTCCGCGCTCGACCGAACCAGCGAATTTCCCGGCTTCATTTTCACCTGTTCGAGCGCCGCGCATTATGCCTTCGTAGAAGAGACCGATCCCGAACTCTTCGCGCGGATTCAGGAGGCTGTTCGCGACGATCGCTGGGCGCTTGTCGGTGGCTGGTGGGTCGAGCCTGATTGTAATCTGCCAAGCGGCGAGAGCTTCATTCGTCAGGCACTGCTTGGTCAGCGATATTTTCAAAGTCGCTTCGGAAAGATTGCGACCGTCGGCTACAACATCGATAGCTTCGGGCACAACGCGAATCTTCCGCAGCTACTTCGTAAAGCAGGGATCACGTCGTATGTCTTCATGCGTCCCGGACAGGAAGACAAGACACTCCCCTCCCCTCTCTTCACGTGGGAAGCGCCCAGCGGCGATCGCGTCACAACGTATCGGCTGCCACTGCACTATTCAAACTATTCGCAATCGACGCGCGAAAAGCTCGCCGAACTTGGTGAGGCAGCCGCCCCTTACCCCCACCTTCTCAAGGAAGGGGCATTCCCTTGGATGATCTTCTTCGGCGTCGGAAATCACGGCGGCGGACCAACGATTGCAGAACTAACGGATATTGGACGCCTACGCGAAGAGCGGAGCGACATTCTCCTCAGCGAGCCGGAGCGATTCTTCGCTGCCGTTGACCGCGACGCACTCCCCGTCGTCCGTGGCGAAATGCAGCCGCACGCCATCGGTTGTTACAGCGCGCATAGTGAGATCAAGCAGTTGCATCGCCGGACGGAGTGCGCGTTGCTTGCGGCGGAGCGCGTGCAGGTGCTGGCTTCTCTGGCCGCACCAACCCCCAGCCCCCTCCTCTTATCAGAGGAGGGGGAGCTGAGTCTTGCATGGAAGAATCTTCTTTTCAATCAATTTCATGATTTGCTGGGCGGTGTGGCGATTCGCGAGGCGTGCGATGATGCGATTTCGATGTATCGCGAATCGATTTCCGTTGCGGATAGGATTACTCGTACCGAGTTACAGCGATTGACGGCACGGATCGACACCAGCGGCCACATCCAGAATTTCGTCGTATTCAACCTGAGCGCGCATAATCGCGAAGAGCTGATCGAGTTTGAGTTGTGGCAGCCGCAGGAACAAGGAGAGGACAAGCCACTCCCCGCCGTGCAACTCATCGCGCCGGATGGCGAGGCAATCCCGACACAGCGGATCGAATCCTCCGGTAAAATTGGTGATGATCGGGCGCGATTCGCGGCAGTTGTGAGAGTACCATCGTTCGGATGGAGCGTGTTCGGCATCGAGAGAACTGATGTGTCCGATTGGACCGATGAGACCGATACAAAGTTATCATACGACTACGTGCCAGCGATCATTGTTCGCGATGAATTCGACACATGGGGACACGGAGCAACATCATTCACCGATTACGAGGACGAATTTCACGTCGATGCAACGGAGATCATCGAACGCGGGCCGCTCCGCACTGGCATTCGCATCAAGAGCAGCGGCGGCTCCTCACGAATGGAAGAAGAGATCCTCATGACGCAGGATTCGCCGGCAATCGAAATTCGCGTCTTCCTCGATTGGCACGAGCGGAACCGGATGCTGAAGCTACGCTTTCGTCATGGCTGCACCGATCCCGTTGCCCGGTATGAGATTCCGTATGCTTCAATCGAACGGCCCATCGGACCGAACGAATGGCCGGGACAGATGTGGGTCAATGTTTCGGAGCGCGATGGCTCCCGCGGACTTGCCATTATCACGGATTCGAAGTATAGCTACTCGGTTGATGACGAATTCATTTATGTCGTCGCGGCGAGGAGTCCGCTCTTCGCGCACCATGCACCACCGCATGTCATGCACGAAGGCGAACGCGAGCGCTATCAGGACCAGGGCGAGCAGGAGTTTCGCATGCTGATGATTCCACATGAAGGCAATTGGAGCGGTCGGCACATTGCACGGTTTCAAATGCCACTGATCGTCCAGTTAGAAGCGTCCCATGCCGGAAGTCTGCCACAGACATTTCAAGGCATTGAGCGCAAGAGCACGGCGATTCATGTTGGTGCAATCAAACTGGCGGAAGATGGAGACGGCATTATTTTCCGGGCTGCGGAACAAGCTGGTGAGTCGAGCGATGCCTCGTTCGGCTTCCCTGCACTTGGCGCAAGTTGGAGCGCATCGTTCTCGCCGTTCGAAATCAAAACCTTCCTGATTGAGGATGGCAAGGTTACCGAAGTCGATTTCCTCGAACGCCCGGCATGAGCGCCGCAATCGGCATTGATGTTGGCTCTTCCGCGATCAAGGGGCTGCTGCTCGCGGATGGCGCCGTTCTGCACACCGAAGGCGCTCCGATTCCTCCTCGACTCGCGACAGACGTGCATCATTTCGAACATGATCCACTCGCCGTTCGCGATGCGACGTTTGAAATCATTCGGCGGCTCACTCGAAAATCCAATGAAGTTGGTCACACGATTGGCGCAATCGCCTTCACCGGCCAAATGCACGGCGGACTCATCGTTGATGCCAAACTGCAACCACTGACGAATTTCGTTACATGGCAGGACAAGCGCGGCACTTCCTTGTTGCCAGAACTGGAGCAGCGCTTTGGCGAAGACCAAACCGGTGTCGGCATACGGAATGGATTTTTGCTCACCACACTCGCATGGTGGAAGGCGCACGGAGGATTCCCTAATGGGTCCGCACATGTTCTCGGTATCTACGATTGGCTAACGAGTCTGCTCGCGGGCCGCGCTGCCACTGACATTACAAGCGCCGCCGCGTGGGCAATGTTCGATCCGGTTCGAAAGGAGTGGCGACACGCTGTGCTCAGTTCTTTCGGCATCCCGCCCGGATTATTGCCCGAAGTGTTCGAGCCGGGTGCAGTGATCGGTCAGATCGGCGATTCGCTCGCTGATGATCTCGGTCTGCCACGGGAGACATTGGTCCACGCGAGCATCGGCGACACGCAGGCGGCATACATCGGAGCCGGATGCACACCAGCCGATCTCCTGCTTAACTTTGGCACCGGCTCGCAGAGTATGTGGGAAACGAGCGATCCAGTCGCAAGCCCGGGGACCGACATCCGCTATCTGAAGGATGGCCGCTTTCTCGTGACCGCGCCGACGCTCGCAGGAGGCGAAGCCTATCGCGTGATGGCCGAATTCATCCAAGATGTTCTGACCGTATTTACATCTGTCCCATCGGTCCTATCCGACCGATCAGACCGATATTCCCGAATGGACCATCTGGCCCTTGGCACTTCATCCGATGGTATCCGCTTCGACCCGATCTTCGCGGGCAGCAAGTTCCGGCCGGAGGCCGAACGGGCCTCGATCACTGGCCTTACCACGGAGAATCTCAAGATCGCACCGCTCGTTCGAGCGCTCATCGAAGGGATGATCGAAGAGATCGCCGCGCCCTATTTTGAGCGTGAAGGCAGCGTGCGGCACACGCGGCTGATCGGTGCGGGAAGCGGGATGCGGCGGAACCGGGCGCTCCGCGAAGTCGCCGAAATCCGCTTCGGATTGCCGCTCCTTCCTGCCCCGATTCCCGAGGAGGCGGCGCTCGGCACGGCCAAACTGTGTGGCTAAAGGCCAAACTCTGTGGCTAAGGGCGAACCAAGTCGTATATTTGCACTCCGATTCACGCGAGCCTGCCAATTCCCGCAACCTTTTCCCGGTTGATGTGTACTTGGCACTGCGCCCCCGGAACGCTCCGTAGCGTGCGCTCCGTTGCGCAAGCCTCGTGACAGATCGAATTCCAGAATTTTCATCCTGAATAGCCGCATATTCCCGGTTTAGAACTATGAAGCAGAAATTTAGCCTTCCATTGGCAAAGAGACTCCTACTCGCTCCCGCCACAGTGCTCCTCGTTTTGGGTGGCTGCCAGGCAAGTGTCGTGGACTATCAGGTCCAGAATTTCGCGAACATACGGGTGATGAATTTCGCTCAGCTCCCGGCGGTCAACATGGATGTGTATTGGTACATCGAGGGCACCACCCGGCCGACTCTGGTACAGGCGAACGCTCAGGCAATAGACCTTCGCTATGGCGCCGGGGCTGTGTATACGACTGGAATTCCTGCTTCTCCCGGCGGAACCCTCTATCACTATATCGCCTGTGTGACGACCACGCAGAAGATTGATGTTGAAGGCACGATGCTGATCTATCCGGCCGACCCGGTCGGCAACACGCATAGCGGGAAATATACCCTCATCATCACCACGAACCCGTGGCCAACCTTCACCGCTCGCGCCATCGAGGACGACGTTCAGCCTGCCGGAGCGGATACCGCGAAGCATCCGGCCTATGTGCGCTTTATCAACATGCAGCCCGGCTCGCCCAAGCTCTCCGTCCGCGTCAACGATGCCGTCAATGGCGACGTGATCGACATGGTCAACGGGACGCACGGCGTCGATTTCAATTATAGTTCGGACTACGTTCCACTCACAACCGTGACGGATACGAGCTTCTCGTTTTTTGTCACACAAACCGGCAGTGGAAACGCACTACCGCTGGCACGACTGAGCGACCAGACGTTCACTGCCAAGAATTATTACACGCTGATCTACGCCGGCGATCCGGCACGGATGCCGAGAGACACCGAGGCGATCGACACGGCTCAGGCACCGCTGGACAACTATCGTCTCAGGGCGTTCGACGATAACTACATCGGCAATGACCAGTCGGCCCCCCTCCAGCCCGCGTTCCGGTATAACATCGTCAATGGGTTAGTCCCTACATCCAATGGATATTTCAACGGCTTCACCAAACTCGGTTTTACCGTCAACGGTGAAAATCTTCGCGGGCACAATAACTTTACCTTCTGGCCGGTGAGTCCATTGACGCCAGCTGGATCCGGGTACATCCAGGCTCCCGATGGCACATGGGAGGTCCACTTTGCAAGCACCTCGATCCCGATCCACAAGATCGGAATCTCCGCATCGGCAACGGATGACAACGGGAAGAACGCACACCTGATGTTCGATCTGAACGATAATAACAAGTTGGGCTTCGACGAAACGAAGATCAAGTCCGACACTGCCATTTCTTTTGTTTTTGTTCAAGCGGATTCGACGTTGAAGAATCCTCCGGGCCTGATTGGAATTGGTATTCCGAACTTCTCCTATCCCGATTCGGTCATTCTCGTCTTCGTGTCGGACATCCAGTTGCCGGTCGGAAGCAACAGGTACTCCAACTTCACCCCGACCGTCGGAGGCGTTGCATACGCAGCGTTCAGGCCCCTTCCGCCAGGAAATGCAAACACTCTGGTAGTCGCTGCACCCGCCGGGAGTGGCGCTGTGAGCATCGGCGTGGCCAATTCGGTCGGCTTAGGCACGAAGGTGATCCCTGGCGGGTCGACCAGTTTCTCAGCACAGCCGGGAGGCATCTACGAAATTGTTTCCGTCGGGACACGGGACAATAACCAGATTCTGGTGATGCACCTGAACGGGAAGTAGCCACAAAATAAACAATTGTCGTGAATAGCCGGAGCCGATGCTCCGGCTATTCTTGTTTGTGAACGTTCATCACTATGGCAAAACCCCAACCCCGCGAACGCCTTCCGCGCAACGTCATCTGGCTTTCGATCGCCGCGATGATGAACGACATCTCCGGCGAGATCGTCCAGCGCGGGCTGCCACTGTTTCTCTCGGCGACGCTCGGTGTCTCGAAGAGCATCATCGGCCTCATCGAAGGCCTCGCCGACATGGCAGCCTCTCTTCTCCAGGTCTTCTCGGGCTGGTACAGCGACCGATGGGGCAGCCGCAAGACCATTGCCGGCGTGGGCTACACCATGACCGCCATCGCGCGGCCCATGCTCTATTTCGCGACAACCTGGGTGCTGCCGCTCTTCAGCAAATTCCTCGACCGTGCCGGAAAAGGCATCCGCAACGCGCCTCGCGATGCGCTCATTGCCGACTCGGTCTCACCCGAAATGCGGGGCCGCGCGTTCGGACTCAACCGCGCGCTCGATCCTGCCGGAGCCGTGCTCGGCGCGCTCATCGCGGCTGGCCTGATATACGCCTGGCAGGCTTCCAATTTTTCCATTCTGGGTGGGCTGAGTATTCCGCACTGGAAGACGCTGATGCTCGTCGCGCTCGTCCCGAGCATGCTTGCGGCTTTCATCGTCTTTGCCATCGTTAAGGAAAAAAAGCGCGAACGCCGCACGCCACCGCCGCTCAGCCACATCCTCCATGTTGGCCGCGACGGACGCTTCCGGAAGCTCATGCTCATCGTGACATTCTTTACCCTCGGACTCTCGAGCGATGCCTTCCTCGTGCTCCGAGCGCAAAGTTTGGGAGTTGCGCTTTGGCAGATCTTCGTCATCATTGCGCTCTTTAATTTGGTGACGGCACTCTCGGCCTATCCCGCCGGGATTCTCTCCGACCGACTTTCGCGCCGCGCGCTCATCCGTGCGGGTTGGATCGCGTATGCGCTGATCTATGTCGGTTTCGCCTTCGCAAGCGAGCAGTGGCATATCTGGACGCTCTATATCGTCTATGGCATTTACTATGGACTGACCGAGGGTGTCGAGAAGGCATTCGTGGCCGATCTCGTCGCGCCGGAAGAACGCGGCGCGGCATACGGCATCTACAATGGCGCGGTTGGAATCGCGGTGCTGCCGGCAAGCCTGATCGCGGGTGCGCTCTGGCAGTGGGTCAGTCCAGCAGCGCCATTCCTGTTCGGCGGCGCGATTGCGGTCATTGCCGCGGTACTACTGGGTACCGTGAAAGAGACAAAGGCGACCGCATAGCCTCAAGCGTTCTTAGTGTTGCACGATAACGCGCGAACCAGAGACACCTTGCGAAGATCGGATACGAAGATAGTACATGCCATCTCCACTCGGCAGCGTAAGCGTGAACGGCGAGTTCGCGGTGAGGGTTAGTACTTCGCTGCTTCGCTCTGCACCGAGCATATCATAGACTTCGATCGTCGCCTCACCCATATCGACTGAAGACGAGAGGAGAACTTCGCCGGTGGTTGGATTTGGGCGAATACTAAAGCTTGGAATTTCGCCCGTCTTAAGAAACTCAGAAAGAATGCCAGTACCACATCCTTTGGGCGGCGTGATCGTGCTCGTGACAGCTTCCGGCATTTGATACTGGCAGCCGCCACTCACAACCTGCGCGGAATCGAACGTGACAATTGGCAATGATGCAGAATCCGCATAGATATTGAACCGTGCATAACCCGGAGTGATGCCGGACTGCACGTTCGTAAGATGCAGCTTCGAACGGCCCGGCCACTGCTCGCCCGTCATATCGAGTTGCGCGCCCGCCTGATCGACTGAACCTGCATACACCATATCGCCCATGTAGTGAAGGACGACATTGATATTTTCCGCACTGCGAAGACCTGCAAACTTGATCGGCACGCTGACCGTCTCGCCAATGATGTCCGTCTTCTGATCAGCAGTGGACATTGTTAGCTCTGTCCCTGTTGAGATGACACTGTCGCCGCCGCCGTTGAACGTGCCCCAAATGTTGTCAAATGAATCGACGACCAGGACAGTATTATCATTGATCGACGCGATTAGTCTAGTATCCAACGAGTTTGCTGGCCCACCTATCGAGGTCCAAGTCATGCCTCGATCTACTGAACGCACGACCCCACTGCTCAATTGGGTTCCTGCAAATACGGCATGAGAAGAGGTCGCCATCGAGCCTCCAAAACAGGGCGAAGGCAGCGAAGCGTTTGTCAGCCATGTGTTGCCGGCATCCAAGCTCACGCGCAGGTGCGAAAGGCGGTCACCCGCTTGACCAACGTTCTCATTTGCAAGATAAATACATTTTGGGTCACACGAATCGACCGAGATCGTGTACGCATCGCCCTCGAATGTGGCTGAGTTCGGCGACCAAGTGACTCCCAAATCGGATGATGAGCTGACCCAGCCGACGCTCCCTTGAACATCACACGAGCTCACGTATATTGTTCCATCATTGGCGATGCCAAACCCTAAGCCGCCTCCACTGGCAGGAGCTAATGTCACGCTCCGCCATGAGGTGCCCCCATCGACCGATGTAGAGAGAATACTGCTCCCGTATTCCAATGCGTGGATTACGTTCGTCGAACCATTAAAAGAGACTTTCTCTACATGGAGAGATGGCAAAATGCTCGTCCACGTCAACCCTCCGTTCCGAGTCAGAAAGACGCCTTTATCCCAATCCGCAACGAGGCCGGTCGAGCGATCAAAGAAATTGATGTCCATAATATTTCCACCAGGAAAGCTATTGATCGGGTGCCATGTTTTGCCTGAATCAGAAGACATGTAGAAACTCCGAGCACCAGCCCAAATCCGCCCATCTCGGTAGCACATCCCTCCATAGTGTCCCGCAGGAATTCTGGACAGTCCTCGTGTTAGGATCCTCCACTGCGCTCGCACTTCTCCGCTCGCCATCGCGAGCAGCGTCAGCAAAATCAGAACGAACTTCCGAAAGATCATCACCAGAGTGCCTTAATGGAGGCGAAATATACGAACAATTACTCGATCATCTTCAAAAAGTACTCATGCACCCGTGTGTCATCGACGACTTCGGGATGGAAGACCGTTGCTAGTAGGTTCTTCTCACGAGCCATGACGATCCCATTCTCAACTTTGCCCAGCACTTCGACATCCTTGCCCACATGCGTGATGAGCGGCGCGCGAATGAAGACACCGGGGAATGGCTTCGCGCCTAACGCCGGAATATCCAGCGGCTGCTCCGCACTGAAGCGTTGAGGGCCGAAGGCGTTGCGGCGAACCGTAATGTTCATGAGACTGAGTCTCCCCTGCTTTGAACCTTCGATGTCTTTGGCAAGCAGGATCGAACCCATGCACGTGCCCCAAATGGGAAGGCCCGCGCGCCCAAGTTTCTGAATTTCATCGAAGATGCCATGAGCCGCTTTTGAACTCTCAAGGATTGCTACGGCCGTTGACTCGCCACCGGGAAGAATCAGTGCATCGAGTCCATCGAGATCGCTCGTCCGGCGCACATCGCGCGTTGTGACACCAAGCGATTCCAGCTTCTGGATGTGTTCGCGAAAATCGCCCTGAAGACCTAAGACTCCAACAAGAACTCCCCCTACTAAAGAAGGAGGGGGTTGGGGGGCGGTTTTAGATGCCACGAGCCGCCAGCAATTCCTTTTCGGACAGCGAGGCAACTGTGCGTCCCACCATCGGCTCACCCAAGCCTCGGCTCACTTCGGCAAGCACGGCGGGATCGTTGAAGTAAGTCGTGGCTTTCACGATCGCGGCGGCACGTCTGGCCGGGTCACCGGACTTGAAAATTCCTGAGCCAACGAATACGCCATCGACACCAAGCTGCATGAGCAGTGCGGCATCAGCCGGTGTGGCAAGTCCGCCAGCAGCAAAGTTGACAACCGGAAGTTTGCCAGTATCCGCGACTTCATTTACGAGATCGATCGGCGCGGCAAGATTCTTCGCATAGCTATATCGCTCGTCTTTCGAGAGCGATTGCAATCGGCGAATTTCTCCGAAGATCGAGCGGGCGTGACGAACGGCTTCGACCACATCGCCGGTACCGGCCTCGCCTTTGGTGCGAATCATCGCAGCGCCTTCGGCGATGCGACGGAGCGCTTCGCCCAAATTCCGCGCGCCGCAGACGAATGGCACGTCGAATTTGTGTTTATCAATGTGGTTCTCTTCGTCGGCCATCGTGAGCACCTCGCTCTCGTCCACGCAGTCGACACCGAGCGCTTGCAAAATCTGCGCTTCGACGAAATGCCCGATGCGAGCCTTGGCCATCACAGGGATCGAGACGGCCTCCATGATCCTGATTATCAGCTCAGGATCCGACATGCGCGCCACGCCGCCATCGGCGCGAATATCCGCCGGCACACGCTCGAGCGCCATGACAGCAACCGCGCCGGCATCCTCCGCGATCTTCGCCTGCTCGGCGTTGACGACATCCATGATGACGCCACCTTTTAACATCTGTGGAAAGGCCCGCTTGACAAGCGTAGTACCTGTTTTCGGCGACTGTCCGTTCTTCGATTGACCGTTTGTGTTCATCGGTTGCCTAACAGCGCAGGTCGGTTATTAGTGCAAATTGGACCGATAAGTCGGATCAGACTTCTCGGTTGGCAACGCCAGCCAAAAATCCGGCGATCATCCGCGCTGCGAGGCGCGATGTGCGGCCATCCACATCATGCGGCGGGCTGACTTCCACAATGTCCAGCATCCGTACATGTTTCGAAAGACCGGCAGCAACGGAAAGCTCGTATGCTTCCTCCGCGAGGAATCCGATCGGCGCGGGTGCGCTCACGCCGGGTGCATCACTGGCACGGACACAATCCATGTCAAATGAAAGATAAACCGGCATATCGGAATCGCCGTGCGTGATGGCAAACTCGCATTCTTCGAAGGCATTTGGCAGATGTGCTGTTGTCGCGTCTTCAAATGTGAGGATGCGTGAGCCTTGCTGCAACACCCACTCGAAATGCTCCTGCGCAGTGACAAATGACTGCATCCCAATCTCCGCAAAGTGCGGACCCTTGACAATCCCCTCATCAATCAGCAACCGAAAGCTGCTGCCAGAATGATGCATTCCATCCTTCTTCGGTCTCACATCCAAGTGAGCATCGACATTGATCAGCCCGAATTCCTTACTACCGATGCCATTGCTAAAGCCCTTAGCGAGCGGGTACGTCACATCATGTCCCCCGCCCAGCGCAATCACAATCTTGCCCGCCGCGATCAACTCGCTCGTGAGCTTGGCGGCCGCATCGTGCATTGTTTCCAGATCGCCTTGCTCGATGTCTCCAATATCCGCAATTCGTAGAGAATCTATATGATGCTTGAATTGCGGCCCGGCAAACGGAGTAAGCTTGCCAAGCCACTCGCGGATCGCGCCGGGTGCCTGGCTCGCGCCAACGCGCCCGCCGTTGCGGCGAATGCCTTCATCCGTCGGAACGCCGAGGATGACGACATCGGCAACGGCAGGAGAATGAAGGATCAAATCTATTAGTCTTGGGTCGTTCACTTTTTCAAAATGAAAATGGGTGCCTCTGCAATAATTGGTGACGCGCACGTTTGTGCTTCATGAACTTTGTTGGGATTAATGAACTTACAGGATTCTGTCTTTAAGACAGAAAGCTATTTTGGCACTGTTGAGCATCGGTTCCCATTAGGTGCCCGTAATACCACTGCTTAATATACGAAAATAAATTCGGCGGTTCCAAATTATTTTTGGGAATCGGAAAGGGTCAGCCTGAGACGATAGCTTACCGGATCAACGTCAGGGATATGCGGCGGACAGCGTTTGAAGTCCGGATGAGCGCAAAGTAAGCGCCGCGTGGTTGGTCCTTCCCATCCCACTCGAACGAATGCTCGCCTGCCTCCATCTCGCCTTCGAAAAGGCGCGCAACCTCGACACCCAGCAGGTTCACAACACTCACTTGCTCCAGCCCGCGCTCCGTGGTGGTGAAGCGAACCGTCGTGTTTTCTGAGAATGGATTCGGATAAGCCTGCGCCGTGCTCGCGGCCATCACAGGCCGATCCGCCACCGCGCTTGTGGAGATCATCTCGGAAAGCGGGCGGTGCCAGATAGCGCCGCCGGTTTTGTATGTCCCGCAATAGAGTGCAGAGCCCAAGACACCAAGGAGTGCAACGTTCGTGTCTGTTGCGCCCATACTGACAGATGTCCAGCTTGAGCCAATGTTCGTTGATAGGAATACTCCGGAATCGGTCCCTGCGAAAACATTCGAGCCGCTCGCAGCCATGCCCTGGGCAAACCACCCTTTCACGCCGGAGTTAGAATTGATGACACTCCAGGTTGTCCCGTTGTTCGTCGTGAGGCAGACACCCTCGCTCGTCGCAGCAAACAAATTCGCGCCGCTGACTGCCAGCGCATACACCCAGTCGCTTTGAATCAAACCGGAATTGATTGCTTCCCAACCAGTGCCATTATTACTGGACACAAACATCCCCTGGTCTGTGCCCGCGAAGATATTCGAACCACTCACTGCCAGTGCCAGGATGGTTGCACCGCCTGTCGCCGTTTCACTGTTCCAGGTCGCGCCGTTGTTCGAGGAAGCAAATATACCGCTGCCGGTGGCCGTCCCCGCAAAGAGTGTCGTCCCTCGCACTGCAAGACACATGACCGCTGTGCTGATCCCGGTCGTCGCGATCCAGCTTGCGCCGTTGTTGGTCGAGCGATAGACGGCGCCATCGCCGATCTGGTCGCTCGTGCCAGCAAAGAGTGTCGCGCCGATCGCAGCAAGCGCACGTACCTGTTTGCCCGCAAGGCCCGACGGCGTCCAGCTCGTGCCGTCGTCGGATGATACGTAGAGACCACTATCGAGCATACCAGCGAAGAGGTTTGTCCCAACCTGAGCAAAACACAATGCTTGCGCACCCGAAGCAATATCGGATTTGATCCACTGGCTCATACCGATCCTCGGTGCGCCAATCGTGAGCGCGAAGATAAATCCGACGAAGAGACGTTTCTGTATCATAGACCTGGAGACAATAAGTGTTGAGCGACAAATTCAGCTACCGGATGTAGCAAATTGAGGAGCGATCGCGTTCCGGGACAATCGATGGATCAATGTGCCACAAGCAGAGTGGCACGTTCGACTCCATCAGTGCTACGAATAATATTGAAGTATGTCCCGGCCGCTACGCCATTCGCATCCCACCCGAACGAATGCTCGCCCGCATCCAACTCGCCATCGAAGAGCCGCGCGACTTCGACACCAAGCAGATTCACGATGCTAACCTGCACCGGCCCACGCTCGGCGCTCGTGAAGCGAATCGTCGTCTTTTCAGAGAATGGATTGGGATATACCCGTACTGCGCTTGCCACTGCCATCGGTTGCTCAGCCACTGCGCTTGTTCCGATCAGCTCCGAGAGGGGACGGCACCAGACACCACTGTTAGACCCCGCGAAAAGATATGATCCTCTTATTGCAAGGGCATAGACCACATTGGTCGTCAAGCCAAGACTGATATTGACCCAACTTGCGCCTGTGTCAATCGATAAAAAGACACCATGATCATAGGTCCCTGCAATGAGATTCGTGCCGCTTACAGTTAAGGCCGAGACATTGGCTCCTTTCGACAGGTCGTTGCTCGCTTCGATCCAGTTATTGCCGTTGTCGGTCGAAAAAAAGTCAACACTGTCAGTAGCCACGAAGAGACTACCTCCGATTATAGCAGAGGACAGAGTCCAGGTTCTGGGTAATCCGGAATTGTCCGCAGCCCAGCTGGACCCATTATCAGTCGAGCGAAAAAGCCGTTCCGGCCCTTTCATGTCATCGATCAGTGCGACGAGATTCGTGCCCCAGACTGCAAGGAAATGAACTGAAGGGTGGTAAGGCAATCCAGTATCTACCGAATTCCAGCTACTGCCACCGTCCGTCGAGCAAAGAATCCCTTGAACATAGGTCCCAGCAAAGAGATTAGTCCCCTTGTTAGCGATCATATAGACATCCGTACTTGGAAACGTAGGGACATTTGACCAACTTGCACCATCGTCGAATGATCGGAACATTCCGAACCAGCCGGTCCCAGCTAAAATATTCGCACCAGTCACATCAAGAGAGTAAATGGCAGCATTTGGTATGCCCGTATTCGCAGCAATCCAACTTACACCATCGTCTGTTGAGCGGAAAACACCACCCTCCGTCCCCGCATAGATATTTGTTCCCTTAACAGCAAAACAGCGAACCGAGCCTTGATACGGCAGATTGGCACTGACCCACTGACACAACGCACTCGACGAGGAGATCAGCAGGAAGACGCTGAAGACGAATGAGAGACATCCTCGAAAAATAGCCATAGCATCCAAAATAGCTTACAGCTATCATACACTCAGCCATTCGAAATCATTCATCCGTCAACGCCTCGATCGGGTTCAGCCGGGCAGCTTTGCGGGCGAGATACCAACCGAAGACAGGCGAACTATTGCTTATTCTTGTGGTTTTCCTCGATCATGGCAAGAATCTACAAGTCGGACGACATAAAGCTGCGGCAAAGAGGGCTGACCGCTTCTGACATCCGTAAGCTTCCGAAAGCCGAGCGTGAAAAAGTACTGCGAGAGCAATTCAAGCTTGGTGGTCGGCTCTACTCAGAAGATCCGGACTCGATCGTTCAAGCAAGCCAGCGCGTTC
Organism: Candidatus Kapaibacterium sp.; assembly: GCA_017882165.1. Lineage (GTDB taxonomy): Bacteria > Bacteroidota > Ignavibacteria > Palsa-1295 > Palsa-1295 > PALSA-1295. The sequence continues at coordinate 7,243 of JADGPZ010000006.1, read as the reverse complement.
ACGATTGAACTCCTCGATCGATCCGAAACCCGGCGAAATTTGGTTGGTCGATTTCGAACCAAACCGAGGCGCGGAAATGGATAAGAGAAGACCGGCGGTCGTAGTCTCCGAGCCCGGCTTCACTCACCTGCCCCTTAGAATCGTTGTCCCTGTTACCGATGACAAGCTCCGACACTTGCGTTTGTATTGGTACGTTGGCCTCGCCACAGATGTGAAGAGCGGTCTCATCAAACCCAGCGAGGCTGACACGGCACAAGTCCATTCCTTCGACTTGGATCGTTTCGTGAAGAGACTTGGAAGTATTCGCCCGAGTGAATTGAATCTTATTCGAGATGCCCTTGCGATCTCACTCGGCCTGTAAGCCTATTCATACCTCAACGCCTCGATTGGATTCAGCCGGGCGGCTTTGCGGGCCGGATACCAGCCTCTTTCATGTGTGGGGCATGCTTTAGCTTGCCCCAGTATCATTAGGCTGACGTATGAGGGACAAGCTAAAGCATGTCCCACACCTACTCATACCTCAACGCCTCGATCGGGTTCAGCCGGGCGGCTTTGCGCGCTGGGTACCAGCCGAAGAAGATGCCGATTAACGCGGCCGCGCTGAACGAAATGCCGACAGCCTGCGGGGAAATGACCAGGATCCAGCCGTTCGCCTGCGATACAAAGCTCGAAGCAATGTAACCGAGGATGACGCCAATCACACCACCGACGAGACTCAGCGTGATCGCTTCAGTCAGGAATTGGAAGAGAATATTCGCGAACTTGGCGCCGATTGACTTGCGAATTCCGATCTCGCGCGTGCGCTCGGTCACGCTCACGAGCATGATGTTCATAATGCCGATTCCGCCCACAAGCAGCGAAATGACGGCAGCGGCCGTGAGCAAGTTCGTCATGGTTGCTGTGCTTTGCTCGGCTGCTGCGGCAAGCTCGACCTGCGAGCGAATCTGGAAATCGTTATCGTCAGATGGTAAAAGCTTGTGTTGCGTCCGCAAGATTTGTGCAGCGTCGGCGCTTGCAGCGGCGGAGGCCTCGGCAGTGATCGAGCTTGCCATGATATTGTTCGCCCACGTGATCCCCATGAGCTTGCGCTGCACGGTCGCAAATGGCGCGATGATAACATCGTCCTGATCCTGTCCGTAGGAGTTGGAGCCTTTCTCCTGCAGGACGCCCGTCACGGTGAACGGCTCGTGCTTAATGCGAATCGTTTGCCCGACCGGATCGACGCCCTCGCCAAACAAATTTGTCACGACGGTCTTGCCGAGAATACAAATCTTTGTCCCGCTCTTCGCATCTGCATCGCTAAACTCGCTGCCACTCACAATCGGCCAGTTGCGGACGCGGAAGTAATCCGGCGTGGTGCCGGTGATGCGCGTGGACCAGTTGGCATCCGCAGCGATAACCTGGACGCTCGTACCGACGGTCGGCGCGACGGCCGCGAGCCAGTCCGATTTCTTGAGCGCGTTGGCATCGTCTTCGGTCAGGCGCTGCGAACCACCGGCACCGCTCGAAATACCACCGACACTGACCGCGCCGGGAAAGATCAGCAGCGCGTTTGTGCCCATCGAGTTGATCTGGTTCTGCACGGCCTGCGACGCGCCCTGCCCGATCGCAGTCATCGTAATGACCGCTCCTACACCGATGATGATGCCGAGCATCGTCAGCGCTGCGCGAACCTTGTTCGACGCAAGCGACTGAAACGCCATGACGATACTACTGAGGAGTTGAGTCATTAGTCATTTTAGAATCTTCGTCCGCCGCCGCCACCGCCACCCGGCATGCCCGGACGGCTATTGATTGGCGAAGAGCCGCTCGCTCCGGCTGGCGCCATTGTAAATGCTGCAACGACGACGCTGTCCCCCGGATGAATCTCCGGCGTGCTGCGGAGCACCTCCGCATAGTTTGCGTCGGTTAAGCCCTCGACGATGCGGACGGTCTTGACGGTGGGTCCTGTGTTATCGTTGGACTTCACATAGATTTTGGCGAACCCGCCGCCAGCCGTACCACCGCCAGCCATTCCACCACCCGTGCCGCGTCCAGCTCCACGAGGCGCGGTATCTCCTGGCGCACGCTGTTTGCGCACTCGCGCGGCTGTGTCCGGTGGCAGCTTCGTCTCGGTAAAGAACTCCGGCGGCGGCGCAAATCGCGTCGCGGCAATCGGCACGCGCATGACGTTTTCCCGGCTCGCGTTGACGATCGTAACAGTGGCCGTCATACCCGGCAACAGCTTGCCATCCGGGTTGGACGTCATGATGATGACCGCGTAGGTCACGACATTTTGCTGCGTGATCGGATTGATACGGACCTGATTCACAGTCCCAACAAACGGCTCGCCGGGATATGCATCGACCGTAAACTTCACGGTTTGTCCGGGCTGCACTTGTCCGATGTCAGCCTCGTCCACATTCGCGGAGACCTGCATCTTTGTCAAATCTTCCGCGATGACGAAAAGCGTCGTGACGTTCAGTCCTGCGGCGACCGTCTGTCCGCGATCGACATTGCGCGCCTGCACGACGCCATCGACCGGCGAGAGAATCGTGGTATAACTCAGATTGACCTCTGCCTGTTGGAGCGATGCGGCCGTTTGCTTCACGCTCGCTTTCGCATCCTCTAACTTGTTCTTACTGACATCGTAATCGGACTGCGCGATCAGTTGCCCGGCCAGGAGCTGCCGCTGACGGGCTTCATCCTTAACGGTGGCATCGAGATCGGCTTGTGCCCTTGCAAGGTTCGCCCGTGCCTGCGTGACGCTGGCTTCGTAAGTCGCCGGATCCAACCGCGCGAGAACCTGCCCCTTCTTTACCTTCGTATTGTAATCCGCATTGAGTTCTTTGACCATGCCGGAAATCTGACTGCCAACCTGCACGGTCGTGACGGCCTGTAGCGTACCGGTCGCAGTTACGCCGCGCGAGACCTCGCCGGTATCGATGGCCGCGTAACGGATGACGAGCGGCGCCTTGGCCGCCGGACGAAAGAAGATATACCACGCTCCGAACGCTACGATCAGCAGTGCCAGCACGGCATACAATGGCTTGAGATTGCGCTTCTTTTTACCGAGCGTGACCTTCTTGATGGCAGCGGGAGGTGGAGCCTTGCCATCTACTTTCGGCGCCGTTGGGGAAACGGCGATGACGTTTGTTTCTGACATGATCTTCTCTATATGCTATAGAATATATTGATTCTATTCGGACGTAATCCGCAAAAGTAAGTTTAATAACCGTTCATCAGCGGAATCCAGGTTCGGATACGAACTCCGCCGCGCGGAATCCGTTACGAACCGCGCCCTCAATAGTTGCAGGCAGGCCGTTCTGAACGAAGTCACCGGCGAGAATGAATCGCTTGTCATTGGTGACGCATTCGGGCCGTATCTTCTGCATGCTCGGTGAAAGCAGTGGCGTGGCGCGCTTCTCGCGGATAATCTGCGAGTGCAGGAGCTTCGCCTCTCGCGCGGCCGGTACGATGCGCGTAAGATCGCTCCATAACATCTTCGTGATCTCATCGTTCGATTTCTCAACGATAGCATCGGCCGCGCTAATCGTCAGCGCGACGCGCTGCGCGCTATAAATACTCGGCTTTGGGAATGCCCATTGGAGTGTCATGCCAACGAAGGCATGGACCGGCGCATTGAAAATCGGGCGGTTGAGCCAAAAGTATGCGTTGACGATCGGGGAGTAACGAGTAACGGATTCCAAGCCCTGCAGATCGGCGGCGGAATTGATGATGCTATCAAACACCGTGTCGGCGGAGTCTGTAACGACCCGAATGCCTGAGTCCTCGCGCTCAATCCTGCGCACGGACTCGCCCAACCGGATGGTTACCCCTTTCTCCTGCAGAAGCGCAACTGCTGGATCGATCAACAATTCCGAAAGACCACATTTTGGCAGGAGCATCGCGCTCGCTTTGCGCGAAGAGAAAAACGCCTCGCGGAGCACATTTACAAATAGTATCGCGCTCGCCCGCTCCACCGTGGCGTTGATCGTAGCGAGCACGATGGGCGACCAGAGTTTCTCGACCAACGACAAGGGTTGATCGAATTGCTCGAAAAGCTCGCTGCAGGTCATGGTGTGCAAATTGGCTGGCAGCCTACTCCGCCAAACCGCATTGCCGAGTGCGGCAGCGGCACGTTTCTCAGCCAGCGTCAGCAACGACGTTCGCATGATCGCAGAAAGTAAATTCAGCGGCGGCGCGAGTGTCCGATCGATGGTGAACGAGCGAACCCCTGTTTGGCTCCAGAATGGAATTCGTAGCGGAGTGCGTTCAACAAACTTCGAAGAGCCGATTCGTTCGAGATAGTCCAGCGTCGCTGTATAGCAACCCATGAGCAGGTGCTGACCGTTATCGAGTGCATCACCGGTCTTCGGATCGAGGAAGGATCGCGTGCGGCCGCCAGCTTCACGGCGGGCTTCGAAGAGCGTAATGTGGCGGTGTCCGGCTTCGCTCAGACGAACGGCTGCCGCCAATCCGCTGACACCGGCTCCAATAATGGCTATTTTTGAATCGTGCAAAAGACTGAATGAATCACAAGAATCCGAAGGCGCTCATAGAATCTATGAATTCTATGGAATCTATAGCAAGGGCCAAGCCCCAGCCAAGCTTTTACGCGCGCGTCTACGCGATCGTAGAACAAATCCCACGTGGAAAGGTGACGACCTACGGTGCTATCGCGGAAGTGCTCGGCATGAAAGGCTCCTCGCGAATGGTCGGGCAGGCGCTCTCGGCGCTGCCGGAAGACTCGGGCATTCCCGCGCAGCGCGTCATCAACCGGATCGGCGCACTCTCCGGCGCGCACCACTTCGGCAGCTACGAGAGGATGCGCGCGATGCTCCGCCGCGAAGGCGTGACCTTCAAGGGCGAATTGGTCGATATGGAGAAGCACTTTTGGTCTCCCAAGGAAGCCGTGAACGAGTCATGAACGATTCATTCCTCGATGGAATTACCCATGAGTCGTTTTTTCACTTAACGCCTTAATTCAATGAAGACATCACAAAAATACCTGGGTCTGTTTTTGTTTGCCGCGATTACTATCTATGCAACCATCGTTTTTGCCGGCGCGCCGCTCAAGGGCATTGATATCAAACTTGGAAAGAATCCCGGCGGGAGTCCCGAAGCGAAGTACAGTGCCACCACGGACGCCGACGGCAAGTTCACGATCTCGAACGTCCCTGCGGGCACGTACGATCTCTACTGCTCCTACGCAGCCTGCGCGAGAGCAATCAACACCAAGGGCACCGGAGCGGTAGCACGGACAACGGCAGGACGCTTCGCGATCGAGATCGATGGCATCTCTAATCTGAAGATCTCGTCCGCAACTCCGAAATCGACAAGCATTCCAGCCCTCGATGGCGCCAGCAAAGAAGCCGGATACAAAGCCGAGATCACACAGGATTGGGGACCGAGCAAGCCCGGACTCACGATCGCCGTTTCCGGTAAATCGAAGGAATTGACCGGCCACGTGACGCTCATCAAGTAGGCGTCCTTTAAGTTACCATTATTGTCATTCCCGCGAAAGCGTGGGCGCGAGCCGGGAATGACATTGGAAGAAATCTTAGGCCGTGACGGCAGCCGGTGCGGCCGCGAAGTCAGGCCGCTCGGTGAAGAGGATATGGTCGTGGTAGTAGTGCGTGAGCAGGAAGCAGAGCACGACCATGTAGTAGCACTGATCGAAGGAGAGCCCGGTGTACGACCGGGTGAAGAGCAACGTGGCGATCAGGGATAGCCCGGTGAGGTTGAGCATGATGTTGAACCCATAGTATCGCCACCATTCGCCCGGGCGCGAAAAGACCGAGAGGTTCTTTGGCAACTCGCGGCGATCGTAGCGGAGCCGGTTGATGTACCACGTCAGTCCGAGATACTGGAACGAGTGCCAGGAGTTCAGGCCCTGAAACGCCACGTCGAGTTCGTGGAACATCGGGGTAATGAAACTCGCGAGGGCGGTGACCGCGATCAGAATTGTCTTCGGAATATTTCCTTCGCCGGTTCGGAACTCACGATACGTCTTGGAGATATAGAGCGTCAGCGCAGTCGCGAAGGCAACCGATGCCAGCCACCAAACAGCATCGACCTTGAGGAAGTCCGGGAAGTAGAGCAGATTTTGCCCCACCTTGAACGTACCATGCACGAACCGGTACATCGCGACAGGATAGAGCGCCGTGAGAACGACGGAATAGTCGATCCACTTTGACGCGGACGAAGTTGGCCGCGCGACACGTCCGCTGTAGCAATCGACGAGATAGATGATCTGATGCAGCACGTGGACGCTCGCCCAGAAGAAGAAAAAGGTGAGCAGGAAGAGAAAGTGATAGTAGCCGAAGTAGATAACGGCCGCCGGTATGACGAAAGCCGCAAGATAGATGGACTGGTGGCGCGCTCGGAATTCGGGATCGAGCGTCGTGCGCAAGTGTGTGGCGTACATGTGCGGGCCGCCAATCAGGAAAGCGATGAGGATGTTGACAGCGTTGCGTGCCGTATCCGGATTGAGGCCCATCGCCTGACCGGCATAGTACGAACCGTAAGGGACAACCATCAGCAGCACGGAACCGGAAATCCACGTCAGATCCCACGCTTTGGACTTGAGCCAAAGCGTGCCTGACAATGGAATCGGTGCGACAAAATCTGCCATTATGAGTTGAAGACTGCGAAATCTTCCTGCGATCGAAGACAAATCCGAAGCAACGGCCGAAGGAAAAACTGCGCAATATTAAGTACGTCCGACAGCTCGAATTCGTTTCAACAGGAATTACTTCAAAATTGCGCCGTGTTAGCCCTAAGAGGTTTGCCAAATTTTATCATGCTCGCCATTTTTTGGAAGCGAGGGGTTACAGCGACCATCCTGGTGATGGTGAGTATTGCTATGCCAATCCATCTCCACGCGGCACAGCGCATATCGCAGGCGAGCGGACCATGGTCAACACCGGCGACCTGGGCGTTGGGAATTGTCCCAGAATTAGCCGACACGGTAACGATCTCGCTCGGCGATTCGGTCTATCTTGATAGCTCCACCGCACCGTTGAACGCGATCACAATCGTTGGCACTCTCTCTTTGGGATCGGATACCCTCTTTTTCAGCGCCTCGCCAAACGACACGGTGCTCGCGATCACTGGCACGTTCGATGCCGGCAGCGGATGGTTCGCATTAGCAGCACCGGTCTCACCGCGACCAGTCGTTCACATTGCACCCGGCGGCCGCATCAGGGTCCGAGCTGACTGCAGGCTCGCGAATAGGTGTAGCCGTCGACCAGGTCGACCA
>JADGPZ010000044.1 GCA_017882165.1 Candidatus Kapaibacterium sp. | reverse complement strand
TATAGTATTATGGAAGGGATGCGCTCACCAAGAATGATGAATGGATGTGTCAGAAAATTAAACTTATCCACAAAATGAACATCAGTATATAATTTTATGATGTCATTGCAACACGGGAGGGGTCGAACAACGTTGTATATATATGGGGGTCTCTTCGATTGACTTCCGATTCGGTGAACTGGGCTGCATTCTGTGAGAACAGGTGCACTACTTGGGACTGGCGGAAGAAATGAGAGCTATGTAGTCTGTCCAACAGACACGAGCAGCGCTCCCCCACCGATCCGAATGGAGACTGAACTACCGGTTGCGACATTGCTGAGTCCGGTTCGCTGAGCAAGCGAGAGGTCTTCTGAGTTGAGTGGGTACTGAAGATTGGTAGTCGTGACCTGACGCGCTTCGCCAAAGGGCATGAGGGAGATCAGTGTGCCAACGGGACACTCGATCGTGCAGGAATTTCGCTGCCCGGTGAGGAATCGGTACGAGGCAAAATCATCATAAGCGATGAGTTGCTCGAAGCGGTCGGTCATACGGAGCATGACGCTCAAGTTCGCGAGCAGATGATCGGTGCGCAGACCTGTCATCCCAAGCACAGCGACCGAACCGGAATACGCAGTAGCCACATACTCAAGCGCCTTTTCGAAATCGTCGTGATTCGGGTCAGGCCGCAGGATAATCTCGGCGCCACGAGTTTTGTAAAACGCAAGGGTCTCCGGAGTGATAGAATCGAGATCGCCGACGATGGCGTGGACATCGAAGTCCAATCTTCGGGCATGTTCGGCTCCGCTATCGGCGCAAACAATTCGCGTGGCCCGTGCAACAAGCGGACGCACGACTTGCTCGCCTGGAAGTTCGCCACCAAGAATAATCAGGACCTGCTCGGATGCAGCCACAGCCGATATGGGGATTATGCAGCAGGCGTCTTCGACGCAGCGAGCACGCGGGCAACGATGTCGAGCACTTCGCGGCGAGTGGCGGGCTTCGGAAGATACTCGTTGCATCCGGCTTCGAGGCAACGCTGGCGATCGCCGGTCATGGCAAACGCAGTGAGTGCGATGATCGGCACTTTGGGACAGCGGGTTCCGGCGCGGATGTCGCGGGTGATTGCGAGACCATCGCGGCCCGGCAGATTAACATCCATCAGGATGATGTCGGGGACTTCCTTCCGGATCGCAGCGATGGCGCTCTTTGCATTCGAAGCAGAGGTGACACGGTAGTGCCCGCGCAGATAGGCTCCGAGCAGCCGTTGCGTTTCCTCGTTGTCCTCAACGACGAGGACGTGGGTCTCATCGGTCGTTTCCTCAGGCTCGGAATTGGGAGCAGGTTGCGCGATCGAGGTTTCTGCCGACTTGGGGGCGTTCGCAACGACAGGTTTGCGTCCCACTGCAACAAGTGGGAATCGCAGCGTGACACGCGTACCTTTGCCCTGCTCGGACTCGACTTGAATCGTGCCGTTCATCAGCGAGACGAGCTTCCGCGAAATGGCGAGGCCCAAACCCGTGCCGCCAAACTCTTTCGTGTTTCCGGTGTGCTCCTGGCGGAATTCTTCGAACAGGAACGGTATGAAATCCGGGCTGATGCCGATGCCGGTGTCCTGAATCGCGACCGTGACAATCGGTGAGCCATTCTCTGTGACGAGCGCGGTCCGGACCGTGATCGAGCCGTTCCGTGTAAATTTGATTGCGTTACTGATGATATTCGTCAGCACTTGTCCGAAGCGATGCCGGTCACCTTCGATGACCAGCGTTTTGGGATAGTGCTCGACCTGAACATCGAGCGATTTTTGACGCGCGATCCAGGTCAGCGGCGTGACGGCCGCATCGATCTCGGCATCGACATCGAGCTCCACTTCGGCGAGGTCGATTCGGCCGGACTCGATCTTCGACATGTCGAGAATGTCGTTGAGCAAGTTCAGTAGCCGCTTACCCGAGATATTAATTGACCGCAAGAACGTATAATGCTGCTCGGAAACGCGATTGGCAAGTTCAGAAGAGAGGACATCGGAGAAACCGAGAATCGCAGTCATCGGCGTGCGAATTTCGTGCGACATCGTCGCGAGGAAAGCCGATTTCAGCCGGTTTGCCTTGTTGGCACGATCACGCTCGATCTGGAATTGCGCGCTCAGTTCGCGAAGTTCTTGCCGCTGCTTGACAATCGCCGTGACATCAGGAAATGTGATGATGACACCAGAAACCTCGCCATCCTCGCCCATGATTGGGGCCGCACTTTCGAGGATCCAAATGAGTGTTCCGTCGGGCCGCAAAATTCCGATTTCAATTCCGCTGATCGGTCGCGCCTCGCGCAAGGCGCGAACGCCCGGCAATTCCGCCGTCGGGACCGGAGTGCCGTCTTCATAGACGGCTTGCCAGATGGGGTCATCGTGGCGAAAGCTGGTGAGATTCATCTCGGACATCCCGAGGATCTTTGGCGCCGCACGGTTGGCGCGAATGATCTTGCCCGTATTGTCCGAGATCAGGACAGCCTCGCCGAGTTCATCGAAAAGCGCGGAGAAAAGCCGACTATCTTCGATTTGCCGCTGCGGACTGCTCTTCATAGATGGGGAAATAGTACGAGATGGCTTCGTCCCGTCGGGAGCGGCCCTTTCAGGAGCGACCCTTTTAGGATTGGCCCGTTCGGGAGCGTCCCTTTCGGGACCGGCAGCAATAGACATGGCCTGATCCAGGGTGTGCGTCGATGAACGATTTTTGGTCTTGCTTGGCACGCCGGACATAGAGCATTAGAAAACGGTCGCAGAACATCCAACAGAACGACCATTGCGGCTCATGCTGGCATGTACACCGCACCTGAGCAACAGCCGTTGAGGAAGAAGATTCCTTGCCCGGTTTCGCAGTAGCTCGGGCTGGCATTAATGCAAGACACCGAGTTCCTCAGCCTCACGAACTCGGCAGACTGCGCCATAAGAGCATTTCGGGCATTGGCTATTAGCAAGGTCCTGACTGACAAGATGAAAATTTCCCGTTGCAACACCTTCCACGTAGGACTTCGCTTTCGCAATCGTCTGCTCGATCAGCTCTTCGAGCTGTTCGCGCGATTCGAGAATGCCCTGCTTACGGCTACCGAGGTTTTCAAACGAACGGTCCATATACTCGCGCACGGCAAGACCTGGCTCCCGTTTGGATTCCGCGTCCATCAATCGGTAATACAGCGCGGCGACACCCTGAAGCTCGGGGAAATGACTCCGCAAAAGATCCTCGGCGACACGAAGATAGATCGGCAATTGCAGCGAGACGCCGCGCTCGATACTTCGGAACTTTGGGATCTCTTTGCCAGACTTGTAGTCCACAATGGCGAAGGAATCCTCACTGCGATCGATTCGATCGATGCGCCCGCGGAACCGCACGCCACCGATGGTTACAGGCTCATCGCGCGAAAGCTCGGAATCGCACGGCGAGGATGCGTCGCGATTCATCGCACTGCCGAAACTCACTTCGAAAAATCCGGGGCGCTGCTCGTTCGGTGCGAGTTCGCGTTCGCGCCGCACGAACCGCCGAAGAATATTCTCCGACGAACCGTCATCGGCCAGCAATCGCTCGCGGTCCAAACGCCAGAACGGATGCTCCGCGCGGCCTGGATGGCGCGCGGCAATCGAAGCAAAATGGCGCTCCGCAGCTTCGCGCAACTCTTGATACGCCATCTCGACTTCTGGCTCTGGAAGATCCTGAATCCACTCGCGCTTGTGTTCGCGGCGGGTCGTCAGAAAATCGCGCAGGATCTCGTGCAGCGCCGAACCACGCTCGCGCGCATCGAGGCCATCCTCGCGCTCCTCTTCCCTGCCAAGCGCAAGCACGCGCTCGGCAAAATATTTGAAGGGACAGCCAGCGTAGAGTTCAAGTTGCGTGACAGACCAGACACGCGTTCGGTTACCCTCAAGTGCCTCACGTTCCACATCGGAAAGAGCAGCGAGATCGAGCAGTCCGCGAAAGACGGAATCGGAAATCTCAGCGCGCATCTTCTCCGCAGCGAGCACGCGCGGCACGCGGTCCCGGAGCGTAGCGAGCGCTTCCGACTCAGCATCAATCTCGTCGATGGCTGACTCAATTCTCGTCAGCCAGTCAGTCTCATCTTTCGCAAGCTCGCCAGCACGCTCGTGAAGATCGCGCCATGAGAATATCCCTTGTGCCTTCTCGATCGGTTGCCATTTCACAACTTCCGACAGTGCATCGAGGAAGATCGAGCGCGAGACCTCTGCGCCGCCCGCAGTCCGAAGCGGTACGCTGAGTACAAGCTGCTTCTGCGCGTGAGTCACTGCTTGATAGAAGAGGACCCGGTCCTCGCGGAGTTGCTTCTGCTCGCCGCGCTGATGCGAGTCCATCAGGAAAACCTGCGGCTGATACATGGCTGGCAAGGCACCCTCGGAAAGTCCGGCAATGAAGAGATAATCGGCGGGCGATGCGATTGCCTGCGACAGCGGCGTCACCAACACGGCGCCCGCGCGAGGCCTTCCGCTGAAGCGCGTCCAGATCGAGGCGGCCTTCAGGCGCTCCACGTAGTACGCAAGCGGCTTGAGATCCTTCTCGATCCCGAGCAACCGGAAGAGCGATTCGAGTTCTTCGACAAGCTTGACAATCGCTCGGTACGCTCGTGTGTCGCGGTCCAAATGCGCGGCCCGAATCGTCTCGCGGCTCTCGGCGAGCACGCACTGACGAACACCGAGACGTTCGAGGAGCGCACGCAAATTATCAACGAATCTGCGAGGCGTCATCGGCGCGGCAAACGGCGCGAGCAGCGCTCGCAGGTGACCGAGATCGCTCTGCGCGCGATGGAGCCGGTCCAATTCGCGCTGAAGGCGATCCGCTTCATCGGGATCATCCGACTCTTCCATGCTCAGTCGAACTATATCCGCATGAGACGTGAGACCGCGCAGCCAGCCCGCCAGATCGCCCGACGGTTTGTAGTGAATGAGCACTGCAAGAAGATTTTGCGAGTCGAGCATCGTGGGCGATTCCTGCTCGCTGGTTGGAAGACGAAAATCGAAATAGGGACTGCCGAGCGCGCGAAGCACCTGGCGCACGTGCGACGTTGGTCGAGCGAGATCGAAGAGCGAGAGCAACGCGAGGAAAAGCGGCGCGCGATCGAGACGCTCGCGGTCCGCAATCTCCACGGGAATTCCGCAGCGCCGAAAAGCCTCACGAGCGGTCAGCGAATAATTCTCGATCACCGGCATGGCGACGACAATGCGTGAAAGATCGCGTTTCGCGTCCGGATCGCACTCGACAATCAGCTTGATCTGCCGCGCGATCTCCTCGATTTCGGCCAGCGGATTCGCAGCTTCGAAATACTGGATGTGCGGGGCATCGACAGAGTGATACCCTTCTTCGATATTTGTGAAGAGATGGCGGCGCAAAAGAGAGCGAGACTCATCCGAAATGTCATTCCCGCGCTCAGATTTGTCATTCCCGCGAAGCGTAGGCGCGAGCCGGGAATCCAGGCCCGCATCGTTTGTCGCCGCTACGGAAGGCTGGAAGCCCATCGCAAACAGTCTATCACGCAACTCACTGACACCGCCAAAGAGAGATGTATTCGCCTCTTCGAGATCGAGTGAGACGATCAGTTGCAGATTATCGGTCGTGCCAATCGCAGCCAGAAGTTCGAGCGCCGGACGCTCCAAATGATAGAAGCCATCAATAAAGATCTGCGAGACATGAGGAAAGCACGCACGGAAATCAGGTGGCGCTCCAGAATTCTCATCATGTGAATCTCTGAATCTCCCCAAATCATGGTTCAGACGGTATCGCTCGTTGAGGAGCAACGTCTGCCCGTAAGTATCCATCATAGATCGCTTTTCGAGCATTACGTGATACCCACGATAGATCGCCTGAATGTCGGCAGCGCGACGCACTTCCGTCGTCTCACCGTGCGAAGCAAGAGATTTCTTCAGCTCGCGGCCAATGTCATCGACTGTGATGCCGTTCTCTTTCAGCTCGCGTATCGTATTCACGACCAGCTCGAACGTGCCGCGCGGAATAGGAAACGCGTGCTGTGTGGGCTCTCGATCATCGGCATACGCACGCTCGAAATAGGTAAGCTCGCGCTTTATCAGCAACTCGCGGATCGACTGCTCGATCAGGATGGCGCTCTCGGCATCCGAAAGCAAGTAGAGCGTGGGATAGGCAACCTGACAAAGTTCACCAGCAAAATCGGCGAGCGTGAGGACGTTCGGCTTTGCGATGGCTCGGCCTTCGGCGGCTGCTACCAATTCTCGCTCCATCCTCCGCTGCGCGATGCGGTTCGGGACGATGAGCAAGAACTCCTCGCTCCTTCCATCTCGTGCAAGGCGCTTCACCTCGTCTTCGATCGAACGAAAACGTATCTGACTTGGCGGATGGACGAGGAGTGGCATGATAAAAGTTCAACACGAAGAACTGTTCTGATGTGCCATGATGTAGTTGAGGGGTGCAAGTACTTCGGAATAAGATCACGTTGATGGTTTCAAAAGCCACGAACAAGCTCATATTGATCACTGGTCTTATACTCATTGCCCTCCTGGCATCATGCCAAAGCAAATCCATCTATCGCTATATGTGGGCAGAGCCAGAGGGTAGCGGTACCTTCCCTGCTGTGGCCCATTGGACGGTGGAGGTGAATTCGCGGGGATGGATCTGGATTAGACTTACAGCAAACGGAAGTAACTGGACCGATCTTACAATGGACACATCCTATCAAATTGACAGCGAGAAGGCCACCGCGTTAATCGGATTCTGTGAGAAGGAGAATCGAAGAATAGCATCTCTTCCCACTCGGGGTTCCGATCTTGTGCTATGGGCGAGATATCTTTTCTCAAGGGATACAATCCCATTTAATGATCGGTCTAACTGGACGATGCGTGGCATAGACTCTACCACAACTATCGGATTTGGGTATCCTTCCTTCCCTGATCAGCAGTACGCGCTCATCGAAAGAATCGACAAGGATATTGGCGTTGATACCATACTCGAAGCCTGGCTCAAGCGAATTCACTACAATGAGAGATAACTATTATGCGCTGCTGCGGATCGAAAGCGAAAAGACCAATCCCCTATGGCACCATCGCCTTATATCTCTGGTAGTTTGCTTGATTGAGTTGCGCGGCGCTGGGGTTTGGCTGCCCGGACTTTTGGAGATCGGCGTTGAATGCGTCAATGCGCTGTTGATCGACCGGATGCGTCAGAAACATCTGCTGGAGTTGTCCCGGCTGCTGTGCATGCACGGCGAGCGACTTCTTGAGAAAGAGATTCGCGCCACCCGGATACCACGGCTTGCCGGGTAGCTGATTGAGATCGTCGAACGAACCCTGATCTGCTTCGCGCTCGTCATCGCGCGAGAAACGGAGTACGGAGAGTTCGGTCCCAAGTGTGGACGCGATCTGCGCCAACTGGTTAGGATTATTGCCTAAGACCAGGCTGGCCACAAATTGCAGTCCATATTGTTGCGTGAGATTGCGCGTTGCATGGCGGTGATCGGCGTGTGTCGTTTCATGCGCGAGGATGCCAGCGAGCGCGGACTCATCATCGATGAACTTCAGCAGACCCGTATAGACATAAATGCCGCCGCCCGGAATCGTAAAGGCGTTGACCGTCTTTGGATCGTTGATGATCGTGATCGTATAGTGGAAGTCCTTGTTCTTCACGTTTGGCGAGGCAGCGATGCGGTTCTCAACCGACTGCACATAGTTAGTCAGCGCAGGATTGTTGAGCACTGGATAATGCTGCGGATCTGCGGCGAGCTGCTTCTGCATCTGCATACCCAATTTCACGTCGTCGGACTTCGGGAAGACATTGAAGCCGCCGGAAGCGCAGGATGCCAGGATCGCTGTGAGTAGAATGACAATTGAAAGAGTAAGCGTATTATGGTATCTCATATTATTAATTTAATCTGAATTATGTAATGCCTTCGTTTGCGAACGGAACCCAAAGTCCGAAATGCTCCGGATATGCAATTCCCTCCAGCACCAGTCCGTGCGCAGGTGCAATATACTTGGCACGGGCAAACTCGCGCGGGCGGAGCAGCAAGCCCTCGAAGTCGTCCACACTCAGCATCCCCTGCCCCACCTGCACGATCGCACCAACGAGCGCGCGGACCATGCCGCGCACAAAGCGATTCGCGCGAATTGTGAACTCATATCGCGTGCCTTCGAACTGCCACGCGGCATACTCGATCTTGCACCGGTAGTGGTCCACGTCGTTTGTCCGCTTGCTGAAGCTGGTGAAATCATGCTCGCCTAAGATCATAGCGGTCACTTGCTCTATTTTCTCGGCATCCACCTTGCGCCGGATAGCCCATACGAAATTCCGCTCGATCGCCACCCGCTCGCGCTTGACCGTATAGCGGTACGTTCGTGAGAGCGCGGAGTGCCGGGCGTGGAAATCGTCCGGCACCGCGCGGGCATCGTGAATCACAATGTCGTAAGGCGTCGTCGCATTCAGCGCGATTGTGAGTTTATTGAGGGTCATCTCAGAACCCTCAGGAAACTCAACGTGCGCCACCATCCCTCGCGCATGAACTCCGGCATCGGTTCTGCCCGCGCCATGGACTGCAACGGCAACGCCGAACAGCTGCTGAAACGCTCGTTCCAGATCGCCCTGCACGGAGCGGCCATTCTCCTGCACTTGCCAGCCGGAGAATTCGGTGCCATCGTATTCGACGAGGAGCGCGATCTTCATGAGCGAGAGCTAACACTATCGCCGAACTTTTAGTCAAGATTGAGTCTTTTTTGTGTATCAGGTTCCGTGTCCACACCATTAGAATCGAATCATGTTCAGAACCACTCTCATTGCTTGCCTCATCGGACTTGGTACGATCACCTCTGCCTCCGCGCAGTGGCTGACGCGCGCGGACGAGACGCAAACCAAAACGGCTGTGTCCGGCGTGCGCACTGCCGAGCGCGATGCCGGGCCGATGGCGGCGGCCGAGTGGTATATGCACCAGCGCAAACTCGGATTGGGGTACATTCCGAAGGACGCAGTTCGCGTGGCACGCTCGCAAACGCTAACGATGCGCGCGAGCTTAACCGAACGCGCGGCCCGTGGTATGAGCACCCAGAGCGTCCATGACCGGATTCTCTCTGGCACAACCTCCGCACCATGGACGCTGGTTGGGCCGAGCAATATTGGTGGCCGGATTGAAGCCATCGCAATCCATCCTACGGATCCAAAGACAGTCTATGTCGGCGCAGCAGATGGCGGCGTATGGAAGACGACCGATGGCGGAACGACGTGGGTACCACTCACCGACAATATGGAAGCGCTCTCGATGGGCTCCATCGCGATCGACCCGCAGAATCCGAATACCATCTATGCTGGCACCGGCGAACTTCCAACGGGCGACACCTATACCGGCTATGGCCTGTATCGCTCTACCGACGCCGGCAACAGTTGGACCAATGTTGGTCCGACGAACGTCGCCGCTTACTCCGCCGTCAAGGTCAATCCGAAGCACTCGAACATCATCTACGCTTCTGCCGGCCGCTCTGGCGGCGGAGTGCTGCGATCGACCGATGCGGGTGCGACATGGCAATGGCTCTCCGGCGGGCTGGCGCAAGGTCCGGTCACCGATCTCGCGCTCGCAATGAATGGCGATGCAGCAGTCCTCTATGCCGGTGTTGCGAGCCAGGGCGTGTTCCGCTCGGATGACGGCGGCGACAACTGGACGAAGCTCGATTCGATTGCGCTTGGATTTACCTATCTCCAGAGGATTTCGCTCGATGTCGATCCGAAGAATTGGAAGAACGTCGTCGTGCTGAGTGTCAATAGTGTAATAACACCGGGTTACGACAACTTGGAAGGAATCAAGCGATCAAACGATGGCGGCGTCAGTTGGACGGAAATCGACCAGACTTTCACGAGAGGCAATGCTACACTGTTTGTCCCGTCAGCACAAAACCAGCCCCAGGGGACGTATGATGTCTATATTCATGTCGATCCGGAAAATTTCCAACACATTCTCGCCGGTGGTATATCTATTTGGGAAACCCTTGATGGCGGCCAACATTGGAGTAATGCGGGACGCGCCTATCAAGGCGGCATTCATCCCGACCAACACGCCGTGGCATTCGCGCCGAGCGATCCCTCCATCGTCTTTGCCGGCAGCGACGGCGGTATTTTTACGTCGCACGATGGCGGATTGAACTTCGATCAGGTGTCGGGTAATCCGTTGCCCATGGCGATCACGCAGTTCTATGGGATCAGCGTCGATCAGTCGGCCGCCGACATGACTTACGGCGGCACGCAAGACAATGGCACGCTCGATGGCGCCACGGCCACAAACTGGGCAGTCGCCGGAGGCGGCGATGGCGGATACACGCTGGTCGATCCCAACGATCCTACCTATGTGTATGCGGAAGCGACTGGCAATGTCCCGTTCGTAATCCATAATCACGTCGGCGGACCCGACGTCAATATCAATGATTCGGCCGCCTGGATCAATCCATTCGCGAGCGATGCGGCACACAACACGATCTATTGGGGCGCGCAACATCTCTGGTCCACGACAACAAAGGGCGCGCAGTGGACGGAGTTGAGTTCGTTCAACTTCGGTGTTGCCAGTGCCAATGGGTCCATCTCCGCACTCGATGCCTTCGGCGATGCCGGTTCGCTCATCATCGGCACTGGAAGCGGGAACGTCTATTTTACAAACGACAATGCTGCGAACCTTCTGGACATTTCGGCCGGACTGCCAGGACGCGCCGTCACTTCGGCCCGGTTCAATCCATCGTCGGCAACGACATTCTACGTCACGCTGTCCGGCTTCGGCGCAGGCCATGTGTTCAAAACTACAGACGCAGGGTCACACTGGATAAACATCAGCTCTACCCTGCCGGACATCCCGGTCAACACTTTCGTCATGGACCCGACGAACGCATCCGCGCTATACATCGGAACAGATGTCGGCGTCTTCTTCTCGCCGAACGATGGCGCTGAATGGCTGCCTTACGGGACAGGGCTGCCGAATGTCGCAGTCGATAATCTCGACATTCACAAGACCGCCCGCCTGCTCCGTGCTGGCACGCATGGCCGTTCGGTCTGGCAAGCGCCTCTCCTGAGCGATCTCCCCGGCATCGTGTCGCCCGCACAGCGCACGGTATGGACGATCGGCGATTCGACTCGCATTATGTGGCACGGCTTCGGCGCAACGATAACTGTTGACCTTAGCATTGATGGAGGTACGTCGTGGAGTAATCTCGCGACAAACGCCACCGGCACATCGCTGCTGCTCGATACGGTCCGTTACGCCGCAAGCGCGAATGCGCTCGTGCGCGTGAGCGATGGCACGCAGAGTCTCACGTCGCCGCTCTTCGAGATTGCCCAGCAAAAGGCGGGCACCGAAGTCGTTACCGTCGGAGAGTTTCCCTACTATTTTTACGATATTACCTATGACCCCGATCTCAACGTTCTGTGGGCGACGAACTTCTACACGAAGCATCTTTACAAAATCGATCCCGACCGAGGCACCGTGCTCGATTCGCTTGCGGTCTCGGGCACCGGAATCAACGCGGGAAATCTGACGGGCATCGCATACGACACCAAGACGAAGCACCTCTTCCTGCATCAGGTCATCGGGACCGGTGCCTCTTCGTGGACATCGAACGTGTATGAAGTTTCGAAGACGGGATCCATCATCCGTCTTCCTATCGTCTCACCAGCCCAGTATGGCACCGGACTCTGCGTTCGCGGCGACACACTGCTGGCCGCCGATAGAATCATGAGTACCGGGGACCACGCCTTCGCGATTGGCCGGGCGCTCACGAGCAACCTCGACTTCGGCGCCGTCGGTCAGCTCGATGTCTTTAGCCGCCGTTCGCTCTACGGACCACGCGGGCTTGCGTTTGACACCGCCTTGGGGCTTTACCTCATGGCCTATACTGATTTCCAGGGGGATGCCAACAGTGCGCAGCTCTTCGGCAGCTATCTCCTGCTGCTCGATCCATTAGATGGGACCGAAGTCAAATCGTATCCCATTGTCGAGGGCGGCTCTGAGTTGGTCAATATTCGCGGCTTGGAATACGATCCTCGCGGCGCGGGCAACAGCGCGTGGATCACGACTCTTAACAATAGCGGTGGCTCGAAGCTGGTCAAAGTGGTGCTCACGGATGGTCCCGCATCGATTGCAACACCGCACAGCGGCGTCTCGCGCGTGTTAGCAAGTGCAGACAACGCGCTGGACCAAAACTATCCGAACCCGTGTGTGGCCAGCACGACCTTCTCCTACTCGCTTTCGCATTCAGGTTTCGTAGAGCTTCGCGTCCTCGATGCTCTGGGCCGCGTCGTCCAGGTAGATGCATCGAACGAAGGTGTGGGCGAGCACGAACAATCGCTCGATCTTTCCTCACTCCCGAACGGCGCCTATCTTGCCGAGCTTCGTCTCGACGGTGAACGGATCGGCGTAAGAAATCTGACACTATTGCGTTAGAATTCTGTTTTCTCCCTCAGGCAGATGAACGAGCGAGGCATCCGTGCCTCGCTTTGTTATCTATTGCAATATGTTAGTTCGCGGAAAATCGAAAGACGTCGTTCTCATCACAGGTGCCCACGGATTCCTTGGGCAGCATGTCGTGCGTCTATTCCTCGAAGAGTCGAAGTGCGAACTCGTCATCACTGCGCGTGAAAAGGAGACGCTCTTCGCGGACATCGGCTCGGAGCCGCGCGTGCTGGGGTATCACTCCCTCGACATCACGCAGCACGCGCAGGTCAAAGAGACGATTGCGAACGTACGCCCGGATGTGATCGTCAATTGCGCCGCGTTCGTCAAAGTGGATGAAGCGGAGATCCAGCGCGAGGCCGCATGGCGAGCGAATGTTTCTGGTGTTGAATATCTCGCCGAGGCCGCCCGCAAAGTCGATGCGCGCATGGTGCATGTGTCGAGCGATCTTGTGTTCGATGGACTGCATGCACCATACACCGAGTCCGACGCGCCGCATCCGATCAATTACTACGGCCGCACCAAACTTGCAAGCGAGAACGTGCTTCGAACGTCCGGTCTGGAACACACCATTTTCCGAACCTGCCTCATCTATGGAGCGGCAGAGCAAGCGAAGGCAAACTACGCGCTCTCGGTTGTGCTCGCGCTCGAAGCAGGCAACCCCGTCTTTGCTGCAACCGATCTCTTTTCTACGCCGACGCTGGTCGATGATCTGGCGCTTGCGATCGTCCGCGCGACCGAGCGTAAGCGGCTTGGGCTGTATCACGTGGCCGGACCGGAGATGGTGCCACGGTATGAATTTGCACAGCAGATAGCCGACGCGTTTCGGCTGGATGCCTCACTGATTTATCCAACAACGATCGCAGAATTGAAGAAGCGCTCGCTTGCCGGTGAGATGCCACTACTGAGGGCGGAGCGGCCGGCACGCAACGGTTTGGTTTCTCTCAAAGCGCGGACCGATCTCGGCATCAAGATCTCGAAGATCACCGACGGCCTGCAGGTCATGGAGCGCGGGATGCACGAACTCATGGACACGGGCACCGCTTACATTTACGAATAATGCTTGACATCAAACTCATCCGCGAACAGCCCGACGTTGTTCGCGCCGGAATCCACGCGAAGCATTCGGAAGACGTTGTCGATCAGGTTCTGGACCTCGATCGCGAGCGCCGCGCAATCATTCAGGAAGTCGAAGTCCTGAAAAGCCGCCGGAATACAGTTTCCGAAGACATTGCGAAGCTCAAACGCGCGAAAGAGAACGCGGACGAGAAGATTGCCGAGATGAAGGGCGTCGGCGATGAGATCGCCGATCTTGATAACCGCTTACGCGAAAAAGAACTCGCGTTGAACCTGCTGCTCGATACCATCCCGAACATGCCGCATCCATCGGTGCCGATCGGCAACGATGCGTCGGGTAACGTCGAGATGAAACGCTGGTCGCCTAATGGTGACCAAAGTGCATTTACAAAACGCGAAGGCCTCGACCATCTCGCGCTCGGCGAGCGTCACAAGTTGTTCGATTTCAAGCGCGGCGCGAAGATCGCTGCGGCCGGATTTCCGGTTTATACCGGGCGTGGTGCACAACTCGAGCGAGCGTTTATCAACTTCATGCTGGATCTGCACACGCGGGCGCATGGATATACCGAAGTGTTGCCGCCGTTTTTCGTCAACTCGCCATCCCTTCGCGGCACCGGACAATTTCCAAAGTTTGCGGATCAGGTCTATCACATGCCGGAGGACCAACTCTATGCGATTCCAACGGCGGAAGTACCGGTTACGAATCTCTACGCCGATGAAGTGCTCACCATGGAATCTTTGCCGTTGATGCACTGCGCATTCAGCGCGTGTTTCCGGCGCGAAGCTGGGTCGTACGGCAAGGACACCCGCGGCTTCCTGCGGGTTCACCAGTTCAACAAAGTTGAGCTTGTGAAATTCGTATTGCCCGAAACGTCTTACGAGGAGCACGAAAAGTTGACTGCGGACGCGGAGCGCGTTTTGGAATTGCTCGAAATTCCCTACCGTCGCATGTTATGCTGCACGGGCGATCAGAGCTTTTCAAACACGAAGCAATACGATCTCGAAGTTTGGGCGCCCGTCGAAGGCAACTGGCTCGAAGCATCGAGTTGTTCCAACTTCGAGGACTTTCAGGCACGCCGCGCGAACATCCGCTTCCGTCGCGAGCAGAAAGCAAAGCCAGAGTTTGTGCATACGCTGAATGGCTCCGGTCTTGCCACGTCGCGCCTCATGGTCGCTTTTTTGGAAACGTATCAGCAGCCGGATGGAACAATCGCCATCCCAGAAGTTTTGCATCCGTACTTGCCGTTTTCAGCTATCGAATGATGGCGCAAGCTGAAGCGTGCGCTACACCACTGTCGCTATGACCGACGTATTAGACCAGGAAGTATTTCGCTATTCATCTGACGCACAGCCGCAGCTTCTCGTGGAAGACGTGCCGCTCTCAAAACTTGCCGACGAATTCGGCACGCCGCTCTATGTCTATTCGAAGCGGCAGATTGTCGAGAATTTCCAGGCGTTCAATGCAACGCTCAAAGCTTCTGGCAAGGAGCACTACGTCAGCTACGCGCTGAAGGCGAATTCGAATATCGAACTGCTGCGAATACTCGCAGTCGAAGGCGCTGGCGCCGATGTCGTGAGCGCGGGCGAATTACTGGTCGCGCTTGCCGCCGGATTCAGTCCGGACAAGATCACATTCGATGGCACCGGTAAGACGGACGCCGAGATCGAGCTTGCACTGCGCGCGAACATCCATGCGTTCAACGTCGAGAGCTTGGAAGAACTGACCGTCATCAACGATATTGCGACACGGCTGAGCCTTCGCGCGAAAATCTCCATTCGCGTGAACCCGAACGTTGACGCGAAGAGCCACCCCTATATTTCGACCGGACTGAAGGAGAACAAGTTCGGCATCGACATGGCCGAAGCGCGGGAAGCATTTCTTTACGCGGCGGCGCATCCGGCAATCGAAGTCGTCGGCATCCACGTTCACATTGGCTCGCAAATTACCTCGCTCGATCCGTTCATCAAGGCCGCGCGCTCGACTGTGAAGTTCGTCAATTCGCTTCGCGTGAAATCTGGCATCGTGCTCGAACATTTGAATTTCGGAGGCGGTCAGGGCATCCATTACCGCAATGTCGTCCGGCATCCGCAGCTTCCACCCGATGAGTTAGGGGAAGAGGGCGAGTATGTGCCTTCACTCAGCGAGTTTGTCGGCGCGGTACTGCCAATACTCGATCAGACCGGTCTCAAGATCATCTTCGAGCCTGGCCGCGCGATCGTTGCTAATTCATGCGCGCTGCTTGCAACAGTGCTCTACACAAAGGCGAATTCGGTCAAGCATTTTGTCATTACCGATACCGGCATGACCGAGCTAATCCGTCCGTGCTTGTATGATGCGTACCATCAAGTCGTACCACTCAAACTTACTCCCCCTCCTTTAGAGGGAGCGGGCCGGGGGGTGGTTTCCCCATCGCAAAAGGTTGACATCGTTGGCCCGATCTGCGAGACGAGCGACTTCCTGGCACAAGGCCGCGAGATGACACCTCTGAAACGCGGCGACCGGCTGGCCGTGCTCTGCGCGGGTGCTTACGGATACACGCTTGCCTCGAACTACAATCTCCGGCCACGTGCGGCGGAAGTGCTGGTCGATGGCGATACCTATCGCGTCATTCGCGCGAGAGAGACGATCGAGGCTGTCGCTGGCGTAAGCGAGTCCGTTATTACACCGGCAAGCGCGCAATGAGGATCGGCATTGTCGGCGCGACCGGCGCGGTCGGGCAGGAGTTACTCCGCGTTCTCGACGACCGGAAGTTTCCTGTCACGGAACTCCGGCTGTTCGCGAGCGCCAAGTCGGCAGGCAAACACAGCACGTTTCGCGGCGATCAAGTCACGATAGAGACAATAGGTCCGCACTCCTTCAACGGCCTCGACATCGCATTCTTTAGCGCCGGAAGCGAAACGAGCAAAGCGCTCCGGTCGCAAGTCGTAGACGCCGGCTGCATCATGATCGACAATTCCAGCGCGTTCCGCATGGATTCGGATGTGCCGCTGGTCATTCCCGAAATCAACGCGGCCGATCTCCAAGGGCATCATGGCGTGATCGCCGTGCCGAATTGCTCGACGATCATTCTACTAATGGCGGTCGCACCATTGCGAAAGTTTGGCACGATCAAACGAATCGTCGTCTCGACCTATCAGGCCGTGAGCGGCGCGGGTGCGAAGGCAATGCGCGAGCTGGATGTGCAATCAAGAGCGTATCTCGCCGGCGAAGAAATTCGACCGGAAATACTCCCCCATCAGATTGCATTCAATCTTTTCAGCCACAATGCCGCCGTGAACGAGCATGGCTACAATGGCGAAGAGTGGAAGATGATCCACGAGACGAAGAAGATCCTGCACGATGACGCGATTGCCGTCACGGCGACGTGCATTCGGGTGCCGGTTTTTCGGGCGCACTCGGAAGCAATTAACGTCGAATTTGAAGGAGAGCGGCCTTCCGTCGACCAGATACGGAATGCGCTGGCAGAATACCCTGGCGTTCAGGTTGTGGATGATGCCGCGAAGAATTACTTCCCGATGCCAAAGGACGCTACGGGCAAGAACGATGTCCTCGTTGGCCACGTGCGTCACGATGCAAGCAACATGCACGCAATCGACTTGTTTGCCAGCGGTGACCAACTTCTCAAAGGCGCCGCGCTCGATGCCGTGCAGATTGCCGAGAGCCTTATCGAGCAAGGGCTCGTGAAGGTACACTAATCGTGTCGATCCAGACCGCAAAATTCAAGAAGCTCTCCGCGCTCGTCGAGCGCCGGAATTTCCGTTTGGGCGTGACTAATGGCGTTGTCTATAGTCTCGGCACGTACTTCATCTCCCGCTCGACGGTCATCCCGAGTTTCTTCTCCCACCTGACGCATTCGAGCGCTCTCATCGGGCTTGTCTCACAATTCGAGAACATCGGCTGGTATCTCCCGCAGTTCATCGCGGCCTACTTCGTGTTGCACCTGCCTCGGAAATTACCTCTCTACCGCATCGGATGGTGGGTCCGTGGTATCGCGCTGTTCGCGCTCGCGGCGGTGACACTCGCAGCACCACATCCTGGCGCGCTACTTATTCTGGGTGTGCTCTGCTACGGACTGTTCTCTCTTGGCTCCGGCCTCAGCGGTGTCGTATTTCTCGATCTGGTCGCGAAGACGATTCCCGCCACCCGGCGCGGGCGGTTCTTCGGTTTGCGACTCACGCTTGGCTCCCTGCTATCCATCTCGATAGGCGCCGGCGCCATCTCGCTCATGCTCGGTCATTTCAAATTTCCGATCAATTTTGGTTATACGTTCCTCACCGGAGCTACCATCGCAACGGTTGGACTCGGCTTCATGGCGTTCATGCACGAGCCACGCTCGCGAAACATGCCCGATGAGCGAACACTGGCCGAGCATTTCCGCGAGGGCTGGCGCGTCTATCGGCACGATAAGCGGTTCTCCGCGTATCTGAACGCACGACTCCTGATGGGCACATGGATCATTGGCGTGCCATTCCTCGTGCTCTTCGCCCACCAACGGTTAGGATTCCAGACGCGTCATCTCGGCGTCTTCATCGCCGCAGACTGTATCGGCACCGTTGCAGGAAATTTCCTTTGGGAGCGGCTGACCGATAAAGTAAGCTCCAAAGCCTGTCTGGAAGCTGCGGCGATCGTCGGCGGCATCCTGCCTCTCATCGTTCTGCTCTATCTCTGGCTTCCGCTCCCTCCGATACTATTTGCCAGCGTCTTCGCGCTCGCGGCGGCGTTCGATGCCGGGACCTCCATCGGCGGCCTGAGCTATCTGATCGAGATCAGTCCCGAGCACGACCGCTCGACATACATCGGCCTGTTCAACTCGACGATGGCCCTGCCGTGCTTCCTCGCGGCTGGCGCCGGGGCGCTACTGGACCTGACCGGGTACGGGTTGCTCTATGGGCTCGTACTTGCAATTTCCGTGGTGTCATATTTTGCGATCCGGCGTCTTCCGCCTCTATCAAGCCGGTAGGCCAAGCCGATAGGCAGACCGATAGTCCCAATGTGTCTGATAGGTCATTTTCCCGATTGTTCTGACCATTTTTGCTCATCCGTTCAATTTTCTTCGTAAATTGCGGGTTGTCAGCATCACCTTCGGTGCTGCTCATGACGATTCATTTAGAGATATTATGAAATACTTGCGTTCAATTGCCATTCTCGTGGTTCTAATCACCACATCGAGCGCCGTTCTGGCACAGCCTGTGACGGTTCAAAAGAACATGCGCGCCGTTGCCTTCACCAAGGTGGACCGGTCGCAGCTCTGGATCAAACGTTTCGATACGGCGGCGTACGTCGCGCTCAAAGCGAATCCATCGAGCAACTCCGCATTCAAGCACATCGCTAATCTCGCCGTTCTCGATCAATCCGCAGATGGTTTGACCTACCTGCTCGGCGGGTCGTTTACGGTATTTTCTCCCTGGGGTTCAAATGTGGACGTCGTCTGGACCGGCATTATCGCCATCCGCGCGGATTCCTTAGACGATCCGAACCTGCTGAGCCACGTTCATTGGCTCAAGACCGCCGCACGTGGCACGGGGCGTTTCCGCCCGGTGGGAGTGCTTGCTCCCAACCGCAAGTGGTTTGGCGCAATGGTTACGGCAAGTCCGGGAGTCGATCCGGGTGTCCGATTCTATCATGGAAGTATCGATAGCGATTGGAATTGGGCTGGCGTGAAAATCGACTCAGCAACACCGTCGCAACAAACAAACTCTCCGAATGACTGGCACATGTCGAACCTCGCCATGACTCCTGACGGCAACAACATGATCGCAGTCGTATGCGAGCAACCAAGCAACCCGACGACGTTTAACATGTGGGTTTACCGGTGGTACATGCTCGGCAATTTCGGACCCCAGTTCTACGAGAGCAGGATCACGAACTACACCCCGCTCATGCCGGCTCGTGGTTTCTTTCCGGACACGCTTTTTGCGTTCACCGTTCGCGCGAAGGACAATGGGCAAATTGCCGAGTTAGGGTTGACGACGCAAGGAAGTCCGGACATCCAATTCTACGATTTTAATTACTACACCTACGCAACGCTTACCGGCAACGGCCGCTCGATTTCAAGAGGGTCGATCCCCTTCAATGAGTACTTCTTCGCCGGCCAGAATAGTGGCCCCTATCAGGAAGATCTTAACGACGCCATCCAGCATGGCATGGCTGGTGATGTATCGTTTAATTCGACCGGCGACACTGTTCTGCTTATTACGCATCCCGCCAATGACGGAACGACTGTCGGGAAGCGTGATACGTTATCGGAGATCTTCCTTTATGATATGGGCAGCGGTCAGGCAACGTCGGTCTATAACGACTCGAGCAGTCAGGAGCTTCAGCCGGTTCTGATCTCCGTGCCAGGATATGAGACATGGTATCCAGGACTCTCAACGGGAAGCACCGCATCGCTCACGTTTCCGCAGGCGGATACCAATCACTCCAGCGTTCCAAAAAACTTGACGATCAGCGACACATCCAATGTCGCCATGACGATTATCGATTCGATCAAGCTTGCCTCGGGCCGCGAATTCCACCTGAACGGCCTCCCCTCCTTCCCGTACACGCTCGCGGTGAAGACCGGCACACCGCTTTCGATCAGCGTCGTCTTCAAGCCGCTGGATACGATCGGCGGTACGATGAAGCGCGACACAATCGTGGTATATTCTTCGACCTCGATGAACACGATTATTCGCATCCCGATGACCGGGACGGCACACGTACAGCCACCGCCTCCACCGCCAGGAAGCGTCCAGGAAGTTGACCCGATCGTCTTTGGCATGACAGTCCAACCGAATCCGTTCACTTCGGCGACGCAAGTCCATCTGACTGCACCCACGAGCGGGGCTGTCGGGATCGTTGTGCATGATGCCCTTGGACGGCTCTTGTATTCATCCGACCTCCGCAGACTCGCTGCTGGGACAGACGCCGCGTTCACGTTCGATGCTCAGTCGCTTGCGCTTCCGGCAGGTGTTTATTACGTAACGGCCATCGTCGGGGATCGAGAAGCTTCCCGCCAAATCGTCTTCGCCCGGTAAGACTCTGTAACTTCAGGGCTGTTTCAAGTGTCTTTATTATGTGTGGCACAGGCTGAATGCCTGTGCCACATGTCGTAGCTTGTCGTTTCCTTTTTTTGTCATTTTTTGAATCCTCTTATGTCTGTCATTGGCGGAGCCATCTCTATTTCTTCCATTCGTCGTGCCCGGATTGGGTCCTTGTTGGTGCTGCTCGCTCTGGCGGGCATCGGCGGCTATGCCGTTACCGAGACAACTGCGCATCAGGGGGGCATTACTGGCCAGACCCAGAAGACCACAAACGCGGGGTGCTCCTGCCATTGCGCTTCCTCGAACTCGGCGACCTCGGTTGCTCTTACCACCCCTACAACCACGTTCTTCACGGGGACCTCGGCCACCTTTTCGGTCACTGTAACCAACACCACAGAGGCTGGCGGAGGGATAGACATTGCGGCCTATAGCGGATCGCTTACCGCCGGTAGTGGGCTTTACTCTTCTGGCGGCGAGTTGACGCACTCGTCTCCCCAGACATTCGATGCATCCCACACGGCAACCTGGCAAGTCACCTATACTGCGCCCAGCACGGCCGGTTGGGATACGATTTATGCCACCGGCAATGCTGTGAATCTCGACGGACGGAATGGTAGCGGCGACTGCAGCGACAAATGGAATTCTGCTAATAAGTTTGTGGTCCAGGTTCTCGCACAGCCGAAACGCCTGACGCTCGGCCGCACGTCGATCAATCTCGGCACGCTGCGCGTTGGACGCCGTAAGGCCGACAGTGTGCTGGTAAGTTCATCGGGCATATTCGCGCTCACCATCAACTCGAACACGATGAAGACGGGGACGCAGTTCGGCAACGTTGCACCGGGTGCGAACGGTCGCACGTTGAACCCCGGATTGACCGAAGTGGATAGCGTGATCTTCGCACCTACAAGCCGTGGCACATTTTCGGACTCGCTCATCTTCACAACAAATTCGGACACCATCCCCGATCAGCGCAAGGGACTTGTTGTCAACGGGCAGGCAATCCAAGCTATCTTTACCAACCCGCTTTCGACCCTCGCCTTCGGCAACCTGAAGCTGAGCAAGTTCACCGCCAAGATGGCGTTTCCATTCTCGAATACCGGTGACGATACGCTGTTCTTGCAGTCGCCATCCATCTCTGGAAATGGCTTCACTATTTCTCAGGCACCGCACTCGCTCACACTACCTCCGAGCGCTTCCGACACCGTGATCGTGCAATTCGCCCCGACGGCTCGCCAGCCGTACAGTGGCACGCTGACATTCTCCGCCTCCAACGGAGTCACGACGCCGAGCATCACACTATCGGGCACTGGCCTCGCGCCACTCGTCCAGGC
The DNA here is from genome assembly GCA_017882165.1 of Candidatus Kapaibacterium sp. Classification (GTDB taxonomy): domain Bacteria; phylum Bacteroidota; class Ignavibacteria; order Palsa-1295; family Palsa-1295; genus PALSA-1295. The sequence goes on along the minus strand of JADGPZ010000044.1, from coordinate 489 downwards.
CACAACCCCCTGGCCAGCCGGATCCATCCGGGTGGGGCAACAACTGATCACGACTGTTACGATCAAGAATACCGGCAACGATACGCTCCATATTTCAAATGCTGCCCTCACACAGTCCGGCACGAAGTTCACGCTTGGTGCCTTCGATGCAACAGTCCTTCCGGGCGCCCAGGGATCATTCCACCTGACTTACAAGCCGACGGCCGAAAAGACGGACACAGCACAGCTCCAATTCGCAACTGACGATATGAGCACTCCTTCCGTCTCGATCAATGTCCTCGCGGGCGGGACACTGCCGCACATGTTGCTCGGCGAGATTGACACGGTGGACATCGGCCAAGTGAAGGTCGGAGGAAAAGTCACTCGCGATATTGCCATATACAACACCGGTGGAGCCGATCTGACCCTGTCTGCGGTGACCGCAACACCGACGCCGCCATTCTCCGCTAGTTCGTCAAGCTATGTAACCGCTGGCAGCACGGTATATGC
>JADGPZ010000043.1 GCA_017882165.1 Candidatus Kapaibacterium sp. | reverse complement strand
GGCCACCGCTTGTGAACCAAGCTGTATCGATGTCCTGCAGCGTCTTGATGTCCCATCGGATGTGGTTGCTCGTTGTCTTTGATGCATTAGAACATCCCATGACAAGAGTCAACACAATTGACAACGAGATCACGTGGATCGTCTTCATACGCTGAGTAGTACAATTGGTAGGAATCGGCTGGGAGTGGAGGGGTCCGCAGACGCGAACTCGCGCTCGGGAGTCGAGGGCTTTTAGAACGGGAAAGCAACAGCGGTCTGCGCGGGGGCATTCCCGTGGAAGCGGTTTTCGCGAGTTGGGATTTCTCGGGAGGGCTGGTCTTCGTGGTGGGGATTGCTTCGTCGGGCTTCGCCCTCCTCGCAATGACAGTTGGTGGGCGCTCGGCTTCCCTCATGCGATCCTTCACTTCGCTTCGCTCGTTCAGGATGACGGCTACCTGAAAACAGGTGCCTATTGTTCGGAGAGCAACATACGAACAATTTGATGAATTCTTGGGTGGGGCGCGTAACAACCGGACGGTTTTGGGGTTATATTGTTAGTAGGATTATGGGCACCAATTGTCTTATTGCAAGGAACGTCTCAGGGCAGCCTGTTCATGAACTCCAAACAAAAATCGGAAATCAAAAAGATTTGCGCTGTCCTGGTGAATTGGCGAAATCGGCTTGGAATCGGCACAGTTCATGAAGCACAAACGTCCGCGCTGGTTTGCTCATACTCGCAAGCACGATGGCCTGAGGAAATGTGCTCCTTGTTTCACGTTGAAACTTCGGGATTATTTCAGATGCGATGTAACAATCGGGCCTTGTGGCGTGTCGCTCAGATGTATGTGAGGGCGCTAATCGGGCGCTCCGGGAGTTCTAAAGGGCAATGAAACACTCGGGACTTGGATCATCGTCCACGATAAAGTGGATAGCGGGGTCAGGGAAGCCAAACGCTGGCGGCCCGGCTAAGCGCCTCGATAACCGAGAGCCACAGTCCGAGGTCAGGAAACGCGAGAGGGACCGGGATACGGCGACATTCACGCGGTTTCTGGGAGGCGATGACGAAGCATTCAAGTCGCTGTACGATCTGTACGAGCGGCCGCTTTACCTCTACATACTCCGGCTTCTGAATTCGGAGCAGGATTCGCAGGATGTATTCCAGGATGTCTGGATTCGGATGTATCGGTTGCGCGGTGAGCGCGAAGCGGTGACGAAGTTTTCGGGCTTGCTTTTTACGGTGGCTCGGAATCTTTCGATGAACGCGCTACGCTCGCGGAAGCAGATGCCGGACATGCTCGAGGATACCTCGGCGGAGTTTGACGCGATGCTCCGGACGCATCCGGTGGAGGACGCAGACTTGCGAGACCTCTTCGAGCGGGCGCTGGCCCAGCTGCCGGTTGCACAGCGCGAGGCGTTCATCTTGCGGGAGTACAATGGGTACGCCTATCAGGAGATCGCCGATATCACGGGCGACCCGATGGTCACCGTGAAAACGCGGGCGTTCCGCGCACGCGAGCGGCTTCGAAAGATCATTGCCGCCTGGATGGATTTGAAAACGGATGAACGATCATCCTCGACAATCTGAATTATGACACACGACGAACGGATTAGCTCATACATTGATAACGAACTCTCGCTCGAGCAAGAGCAGGAGTTTCTCATCTCGCTGGCAGCGAGCGATGGACTTCGGAAGTCCTTCCGCTCGGAGCTGGTGCTGAAGAATGTGATGCACCGCGATGACGCGTCGGTGAATCCACCGCACACGCTTCGCCGCTCCGTCTTTGCCGCGCTTGGCCTTGCCGGCGCGGATATGGTTGCATCCGAGCACGCACATGCCGCGTCGCAATCTGCTCCACATGCTTTGAAGGCACTCTTCGCCTCGAAGATGAGCACGCTTATCGTTGCTGGCGGCATTGGCGTTTCGGCCATGGCCGGTTATGGACTGCATTCCGTCGTGAGCAGTCCTGCTTCCGTCGCGCCGCTCCCGGCTGCGGTTCAAGTCGCGCCGTCCGTAGCGCCCCTCGCGAAGACTGAGACAGTGGTTGCGCCGCTCAAACAAGTTGAAAACCTTCACCAGCATGCCGCTACTGTCACGCACAGGACGCATCCGCGAGTTAATCTTGCAGATGTCCCGAAGGCGAAGACAGATCCGGTCAGCGGCGCTGCTGGTGGCGGTTCTATTATCGCCGACCCACCAAAGATCGGCGGCAAATGACGAATTGACACTGTAGTAACACGATCTATCGTTAGTGGATGGAGTCATCCGCAAAGCCCGCTCCTACAGCAAGGGGAGCGGGCTTTGATTATGTTGGAGGCGTCTTGATGTAATTTCCGTGCGTGTGACGTTGTTACTGGTGTGACCGTGATATGGAAGTTGTTCGTCGTTCTCTGCGTGCTATCGCGCTCGGTGTCTGCCTTTGCGCAGGCGTCGATGCGGGATACGACCATCATGCGGGACACGCTCGTCGAAAGCCGGTACACAATCGAGCATAGCCCGCTTCGGGCTGGCTTCGAGCCGTTTGGAGGTTGGGCGCAGTATCCGAGCAGCGGCATCCCGGAGCCGATTGCACAGGTGGGCTGCGATAGGTTCGGCTCAGGCACAGGTACGTCATACGGCATTCGGGCATTTGCGGAGATCCCGTTCTGGGGTGATCTCTCGAAGTGGAAATTCGAGCCGGCGATCGTGGCAGAGTTTCAGAAGTCGAAGTTCGATTGGACTCTGATGGCGCAGGGTTGGGATACGGGCACGAAGTCGCTGATGAGCATTAGCAATCAGCGCGAGATCAGCGCAACGGTCGATCTGGTCGGCCTCGAAAGCCGGTTCGAGTATGCCGTGACACCCGCGCTGCAACTTTATGCCGGACCAGCGATCGGTGTTGCCATCACCAACAGCTATACGAAGACGAGCCACCTCACTGGCGCAACCGAGAACGGGGGAGTGGATGCGACGCTTCAGAGCGGGAGTCTGACGACGAAGCTGCTGTATCTTCCGAGTGTCTCTCTGTCTGCGAGCTATGAAGTGCCACTCTCAAAGAAGCTTCGGGCTGCGCCGAGTGTTGAATTTGGATACAATTGGCTGATCACAAACGGGTCGGTGCTTTGGAGCGGTATTGAGGCGCGGGCGGGCGTCTCATTCCTGTTCGACATGACACCGAGAACGGAGACGGTGCCGACATTCGTGAAGCAGCAGATTCCGTTCGTGATCCATCGCGAGCTCGAGGAGTCGAATCCGCTGACGGCCTCGATCCAGGCTGTCGCGATCGGCCAGAGCGGTGAGGAATCGAACGTCGTGCGGATGAGGATTGAAGAGGTGCGAACGCGGAATGCGTATCCAATCCTGAATTACATCTTCTTCGATGAAGGCTCCTCGACGTTCCCATCGCGGTATCTCCAGTACAGTTCGTTCGATGAAGCAAGCCGAATCTTCCGAGGTTCGGACGAGCGGCGAGGAGTTGGTCTGATGGAGCTTTATCGAGAGACGTTGAACATTCTGGGCGACCGTCTTCGGAAGCATCCGAAGGCCCGCGTAACGCTTTACGGAAGCACCAGCGGTGGCGAACGAGTCGGCGTTGTGCTTGCACATGAGCGAGCGAATAGAGTCAAGGACTATCTCGTTCGCGTCTGGCAAATCGATCCGTCTAAGATTCGCCTCGAAGCAACGTTGCTTCCGGAACGGCCCAGCCCGGTGACGACGGCTCAAGGCAAGGAGGAAAACCGGCGGGTCGAGTTTCGAGTGGACGATGAGCAGGTCAGCGATCCGATCGTCGTAACGAACATCGAGCATCTGGCAACGCCGGACCAGATTCGGCTCAAGCCATCCATATCCCGTCCGGATATTTTGCGAACGCACACTTCGATCCAAGCCGGCGGCGTGGAGTTTCAATCGTTCAATGGAGATGCAAAGACTTCGACGACCGAGAAGCTGTGGGCACCGACAGAGGAGTTGTTGTCAAAACTTTCGGACTCGCTTTCGATCGAATACGATGTTGTTGATAGCGCCGGGCATCACGCGCACGCACATGCGGCGATCCCGTTAGACATTGAACGCGTAAGCAGCGACCGGCCCGAGCGGGTCGAGCGGTTCAGTCTGATCTTGTTTGGATTCGATGAGTCCCGTCTCGAGCACCGCAACGATCGTGAAGTGCGTAGCGCGGCTGATATGATTGCCAGCATTCCGGTCCAGCGCGTTCTCGTGCAAGGCTTCACGGATGAGACCGGCGAGGCTGGGCACAACGATCGGCTCAGTCAGGACCGCGCTACCAAGGTTTCGGAGCGCCTCAAGGCCGCGCTCCGCGAGGTGAAGTCTGTGGTGCCGCCCGACATTCACACCGAGGGGCGAGGCTCCCACGATCTACTCTATGATAACCGTTTGCCAGAGGGACGATTCTTCTCCCGAACGGTTAACATTACTATTGAACGAGCGGTGAAATAAAAAGATGAGATATGAAGTATGAAACATGAATTAGGACATGGAGCAAGATTGATTGGATCAAGTTCGCGTCACCGGCGACTTGTGTCAGTCTTTCTCTTGTGCTTCATATTTCATACTTCATATTTCATATTTCCTGCTTGCGCGCAGGTCGTCGCCGTTCGGCCCGATCAAGTTGCACCCGGTATGACGGTTGTGCTCGAAGTTCTCGCGCGAGCGAGTGACACCGGACATTTCGGCAAAGACGGACTTTCTCCGACTCAGACACTGTGCCGATTCTACTATCCATCCGACAGCGATCGCGTGGTGCTGGGACCGATGGAGGTAAGCTGGAACGGAAGGCTATTGCAACTTCCGGTCTTCGTTCTGCCGAGTGACACACCAAGTTCGATTCCAATCGTGATTGCATCGCCAAGGGGCTACGATACCATACTCTTTAATGTCGTGTACCCCCAACAATTTCCAACACTGTCCGGCAACGTCGTACTTGGCGAAGGAGCGTATGGCCCGCTCTCCGATCGCAATACGCTTGTCGTTGACCAGCTTGTTGCTATCAATGCGACGATCACGGTATCACTCCGGGATCCAGATACGACTCGGCCGGGAAATTCACGTCTTGAACCAGTCACGATCCTTTCGAAGGGACCCATCTTGCTGACGAACAGCACTATCTCGGTAGGCGCGCAAGGTGTCAACGGAGGGCCTGGTGGCGGAGGCGGAGGACACGGATTCATGGGTGAAGGTGGATTCGGATTTACCGGCGGCGGCAACTGTGGCGTCGATGTGCCTACCCCTAACGCTGGCAGTGATTCGGATGCGACCTCCCTGAACGGGGGACGTTCGATTACAGGGGTGCTGGGTGGTGGAAGCTTGCCGACCGCTGGGGACGATCAGGGTGGGGGAGGTGGAACCGGCGCTCCATTCGGATCCAGTGGTGCAGCTGGTCTTGTGAATCATAACTCGCCGCTTGGTGGCTCAGGTGGTGGTTCGGGCGGCGGCGAAGCGACCCAGCTCAATCTCGCATACGGCGGTGGCGGCGGTGCGTTTGGCTCCGATGGCGTTACTGGTGGTGGTGGAACAACTCCAAACAATGGACTGAAGAACGGTGGCCGCTTCCTGATTCCGATGGCGGGTGGTTCTGGTGGAGGTGGGGGAAATTCTGAGGTCAGTCTGAATGCGGGTTCTGGCGGCGGCGGCGGCGGTGCTATCGCCTTAGTGTCGTTTGATTCGATCGTTGTCGTGAAATCTGTAGTGGGCGCTACCGGGGATTCAGGTACGAGCGGTGGCAAGAACACGGCTGGCGGTGGTGGCGGATCGGGCGGCGCGATCTATCTGGCGAGCCAACGGGGAATCTCGATCGCCGATCCTGAACTCAGCGTCAGCTGTGGTGCTGGTGGTCGAGGCGGACTCGGTCAATTCCTTGGCGGTGACGGCGGACTTGGGAGATTGCGAATGGACGGAGCCAAAGCGCTGCCTACTGTTGTGAATCTCGAACCAGTCTCATCCAGTGGTGCTTCCATTGATGCGCACAGCATTGGCATGCTTGTTAATTTTCTTCACCTCACCGGTTACTCACCCGACTTGGCAAACGATCTCGATTCCATCCGCATCTATTTCCGATCTCCACACACAAACTGGCAGCATCTCGATACCGTGCGATCACGACAATCCGGTACATGGTCGAAGTGGCTGCCGAAGGATCATGATTCAATCGAGTTTGTGATGGTGATGATCAAGGTGGCATCACCAACTTCTGCGTCAGCAAATTTCGAGCCCGGCTGGGTCATGTCCCATGTTGGGATGATGATATTGAGTCAGAATCCCTCGCCGTTCATGGTGGTGCTGGACACGTTGAATTTCGGAACGGTCCGGGTTGGACATTGCCGGATGATCCGTCTTCCCATTGCGAACGAGGGCGGTGACACGCTTCGCATCGACTCTGTGTCTGTCCAAGGCAGCACGTATGTTGTTCGCCCGGCTGGCCGATTGAAGGTTGCGCCGTACTCCTCTGACACCGTCGATGTCACATTCTGTCCGTTGGTGGTTGGTCTCGACACAACACGTCTTACAATCTATTCGAACGATAGTCTCAACACTGCCAGACGAGTATTGCTGATTGGTACTGGCACGAAACGGAATGACTCGCTCACAGTGACACCGCCAAGCGTCCACTTCTCGCGGGTGTTGATCGGTGTGTGTGACACCGATAGTGTGGTATTCCGGTCTGTGGGCACAGACACAGTATACCTGAATGCGACGCAATGGTCGAAGCCGCCATTCTCGCTGATACTATCACCGGCAGACTCCACGCTCGCGCCGGGAGCAACAGCTAAGGGATTCATAATCTTCTGTGCACCTGATTCCGGCGACTACGCAACAGCTTTTATTCTCGATGCACATTTGGGCTTGCTACCCACGACCGGTCACGCCGTATTGAGGCGTGTTGCCATTGAGTCTGATGCCGCAGTTGGAGATGTCTGTGCCGGGACAGTTGCCACATTCCAGGAGTCGGTTGCGAATGTCGGCAATGACACGATCGCGCTGATCTCGGCAAGCAGTTCGAATAGGAAAGACACTGCCACCTCGCCCGGTCTGCCAGGCCTGATCCCAGCGCACACATCTCTTTTGATTACTTGGAGTCTGCATTCGGTAACACCGGGAGTTTACCACGACACGCTTTCCTACACTTCGACGGATTCCGTCTACACAACCGTCCTGACTTATCGCGTTCTTTCTCCGTCGCTCACACTTGACACGATTCTCGATTTCCATTCTCGCTGTGTTGGCACGAGCGACACATTGACATTGGATCTCCGCAACACGGGCGTTGACACCATTGCGGTTCATCTTGGATCCCAGCAATTGGGTCGTGTATTTAGTTTGTTGGATAGCTCGGCCACGCTTCGACCTTCGGATACGATGAAGATCAGAATCATATTCAATCCAGATTCTGTGGGGGCGGATTCGGGCCAACTTTTAGTCAGCGCTAGCGCAGGGACGTGCAATTCAGTCTATGCGGTGATGTTGCGTGGCACGGGCACAATGGCCGCGCTTGCGGCTGCCGATGTTACTTTTGACACAACCACGTTTGGTTTATGCCGGGATGACTCGATGCTCGTCGAGAACCCGTGTGGGCCGCCCCTCACGATTGATTCCATTCCCATCCATCTCCCATTCGAGTTTCTCGATTCCGCAGCACTCCCGGTCGTGATCCAATCCGGCGGCTCGCACGAGTTTCATTTCCGGTTCTGCCCGGATCATCCCGGCTCATCTTTGGATACACTGGAAATCGGAAAGCCGCTTGCAATTCATCCTGTGCTCCGCGGATTTGGTGTGATTGCTAAGAAGCCCTGGGTTCACTTCACGGTTACAAGCGCGACGGTGCAATCTGGCAGCACCGTTCCATTTCAGATCCGGCTTGACTCGGCATCGTTCGATAGTGCGTTGCAGGTTACCGCTACGCTCACGTTCGATCCAGCAGTCGTATGGCCTTCAGGTCCTGGAGCAAACAGCGCGCCGGGAGCCTACTCATTTCCGGAATCCATTGACTTTTCTAAAACGCCGCAACGCATTAATACAATAGACATACTCGGACTGATTGGCCCACGTTCGAGCACGGTGTTGGGACTTGCGATCACGCCTGACTCGCTCTTCGATCTTCGCGTCACGACGGGATTGGCGACGGTCCAGGACTGCACGGGACTGAGCGGCAAAGTCTCGGTCAGCGGAGCGTACCAGCTTGGGCCAGTCACACCGACGATTGTCGCTGACGAGGCGACTGTGCCGATCCTTCTTGGAAACGATGGCTTCGTTGAGGGTGAGATTTTTGATGTGACGGGCAGCTTCGTTCGCCTGGCATTTGCCGGTGAATTCCGGCGGGGGGATTATCGACTCAGTGTGCCAGTGGATGGACTTTCATCGGGTCGATACTTTCTGCGGGTGCGCTCACTTGGGTGGATCAGCACGGCCCCGTTCCTGATCGAAAAGTGAAAGCATGAAGATCGTGAGCGAGTTGTTCGTGACAAATGTTAGAATCAGGTGTTATTCCCGTTATGAGTGACCCTATATTGTATACGGTCCCAGCTTTCATTTCGCGATCTGAACAATGAAGAGTCGATATCGAATTGCTGTTCCTGCGTTAGTCGTAATCCTGCTCTGCGGCGGTTCTGCCAAAGCGCAGCACAATGTTCCACTCAAAGTGCAATATCAATTCCCGTCGAACGGCGCGACGGCGGTCCAACGGCAGACGGCGATTATTATTCGTCCCGGCGATCCGATCAATGCCGTCACGGTCAAAAGCTCGCTCCTGAAAGTTACGGGTGCATTCAGCGGAGTGCATGCGGGCACCTTCGTTCTTTCGGATGACAAGAAGACAATGGTCTTCACTCCCAAGCTCGCATTTACCTATTCGGAGCGTGTCAGGGTCGCGCTCTCGCGTGGAATCATGACCACCGCCAAGACGGCCGTCGATTCGTTCTCGTTTTACTTTACCATTCAGTCGAAGCCGCTTTCCGGTCACTCCCAAATTCAGTCAATGCCAGAACCAGTATCCGATGACGATCCGGCGATGACCGCAGCGGCAAGGATCCCCATTCCATTCCTGCCGAGCATGGTGCAGGGTGATTCGTTGCCATACTTTCCAACGCTGACCCCCACGACGATCAATAATCCGGCCCCCGGAAGCATCTTTCTCGCAACGTTCAATTCACTCCAGAATCCGACGCCCTATCTTCCGTACCTTGCGATCGTCAATGATTCAGGGCGCGTGTTATGGTCTCGCGCAGGAGTGGGGAATACCCTGATGACCGATTTCAAGCTGAATCCGAATGGGCAGTTTTCATTCTTTAGTGCCGCAGCATCTCAGTATTACGTGATGGATTCGACATTCTCAATTGTAGATAGCTTCGCCACGAAGAATGGGTACACGACCGATTTGCACGACATCGTATTGCTTCCACACCGCCACGCAATCGTGATGGCCTATGACCCTGAACAGAAAGTCGATTTGAGCCAATTTATTACTGGGGGAAATGCCAATGCGACTGTGGTCGGAGTGGTAATTCAAGAGTTGGATTCCATGAAGAATGTGATCTTCAACTGGCGTAGCTTGGATTCCGGCGGTTTTCTGATCGAGGATATGGCAGAGTATCCCAGTGGGCTGAGCGCCGGCTCTGTGGATGAAGTTCATGCAAACTCGCTCGATCTCGACGCCGACGGTTCGATTATTCTCTCGTCCCGACACCTGGATGAAATCACGAAGATCAGCCGTGAGACCAACAAGATCGTTTGGCGGCTGGGCGGAAAGCACAATGAGTTTACGATGATTGGGGACACCATCGGCTTCTCGCACCAGCACCATGCCCGTCGCATCGCCAATGGACATCTGACATTGTTCGACAATGGAAACGATCACCGTCTTCACAATCCGAACGTGGGACCGTATTCACGGGCTCTTGAGTATGCTCTGACCGAGGATACAACCAACGGGCAGCTTCGCACCGCCACGCTCGTCTGGTCGTTCGATCACAATCGCGAGGATACGAGCAGCTACATGGGCGATGTCCAGCGGCTGCCGAATGGCAATACCTTTATCGGCTGGGGTGGTGACAATATCAATTCGACGCGGAATCCTGCGTTCACGGAAGTGCGTCCGGATGGCTCGATCGCGCTCGAGATGGACATGCAACAGCCATACCTGACGTATCGCGCCTTTAAATTCGCATGGACTCCGCCTGCTTCCTTTGCTGGTGTCGAGCCGCATTATCGCTCCGACATTCCGGGTGCAGTTACGCTTTCCGATATTTATCCGAACCCGGCCGCGAACGTGGCGAATGTTTCGGTTTCACTGCCACAGAACATGCCTGCCGATCTGCGAGGGTTCGATGCGTTGGGCCATGAAGTTGCTTTGCTTGCGTCAGGACTGCTTCAAGCGGGTCCGCATAGTTTCACGTTCGATGCATCAAAGCTGCCGAACGGGGTGTACCATTGCGTGCTGCGGACAGCGGGGAATATCTTGGCGAAGCAGATCGTTGTCGCACGGTAGATGCAGATACCCGCAATCAGCCGGGAGCGGCTGCAGCGTTTTCCGCTCATTACGTTGCTCGTCTTTTTCGCGACACTGATTGCGGTGGGGTTTATACGTATTCCCGCGATGCTTCTTGTATGGCTCGCGGGGTGGTGCGCATATGGTCTCATCCGGTTCGCGTTCGCTGTCAGCAAAAAGCTTCGGTAATTTGGAGCTTCGTGCCCCCTTCTCAGTAGCTACCGATCGAGAGGCTCGACCAGCCAACGAAAGAATTTTCTCTTGGCCACGCTTTTGCGGGCATTTTTTAACATTCAATGAACTTAGCATTATCCAACCGTGCTTCGTCGCGGTGGTACTCAGACTTTTTGTAAACACTAATTCTGAAAGGAGAATAAGCCATGGGAAATACCAATGGCGCCTATATTAGAAATCTTGCTCTCGTCGGTCACGCCGGTTCGGGCAAGACATCGCTGGCAGAGGGCATTGCATTTGCCGCGGGACTGACAAATCGCCGCGGCACGATCCAGGAAGGCAACACCCTCTCGGATTATCATCCCGATGAGATTGCTCGAAAGCACTCCATCAATTCCTCCCTTATTTCGCTCACCACTGGCACTGCCCCCCAGACCACCAAACTCAATCTACTCGACACTCCCGGTTATTCCGATTTCGTAGGCGAAGTCCGCGCCGCGCTTCATGTGGCGGATACCGCCGTGATGCTCGTGGATGCGCAGCACGGTGTCGAGGCTGGTACGGCGACCGTCTGGGAGTTTTGCGAGCACGATCAGAACTCCGTGATCTTCGTGATCAATAAGCTCGACCACACGGAGAGCCATTTCGATGACACGGTCGCACAACTCAAGAGCCGCTTCGGCCATGAAGTTGCCGTCGTGCAATTCCCGCTCAATCCCGGCGATGGATTCAGTACCATCGTGGATGTGGTCAAGATGAAGGCGCTCAAGTTTGCTGCCGATGGCAGCTACACCGAGGAGGCGATTCCGGCATCTGCCGAAGCTCGCGCGGACGAGTTGCACCGCGAGTTGGTCGAGATTGTCGCCGAGAGTGACGATGCACTGATGGAAGAGTTTTTTGCGAACGATGGCAAGCTCGAAGAGTCCCACTTGTCACAAGGCCTTAAAGCCTCGCTGGCCCATCGGAAGTTGTTTCCGGTTCTCTGTGCCTCGGCCGAAAAGAACATCGGCACGCGCCGGGTGCTCGATTTCGTCGTTGCAAACGCCCCCGCGCCCGAAGAACATATCGCGGATGTACGCGGTATCAATCCGGACACAAAGAAGGAAGTCAGCCTGAGCACCGCGCCGAAGGATGCGACGACGCTCTTCGTATTCAAGACCGTGAGTGAGTCGCACCTTGGCGATCTCTCATTTTTCCGGGTCTTCCATGGGGAGTTGCATCCTGGCACCGATCTCGTCAACGAGTCGAACGGCAAGAGTGAGCGCATTGCGCAGGTCTTCACGATGAGCGGAAAGAACCGCAAGGAAGCAACCTCCGTCCCGAATGGCGACATCGCCGCCGCAGTGAAACTCAAGGACACGCACACGAATAATACGCTCTCTTCGAAGAGCTTCCCGGTCGTGCTGACACCAATCGAATTTCCCGCGCCGGTCATCACCAGCGCCGTCCGATCGAAGAATAAGGGCGATGAGGAAAAGATGTCGATGGGTCTCCACACGATGCATGAGGAGGATCCGACGTTTATCCTTCGCATCGATCCCGAGATGCATCAGATGCTGATCGAGGGGCAGGGCGAACTGCAATTAGACATTATCGTGAAGCGACTTCGCGAGCGGTACAAGGTTGATGTGGAGATCGTCGAGCCGCTCATTCCATTCCGCGAAACGATCAAGACTCCGGCCGATACCCGCTACCGGCATAGGAAGCAGTCGGGCGGCGCCGGACAATTCGGCGAGGTCGCGATTAAGCTCCAGCCGCGTAAGCGAGGTGAGGGCTACGAGTTTATCGATGCCATCGTGGGCGGCGTGATTTCCGGCAAGCATATTCCTGCCGTGGATAAGGGCATTCACGATTTCCTGACGCACGGTCCGCTGGCCGGTTATCCGGTTGTCGATTTGGCAGTCACGCTCTATGACGGCAAGGAACATCCGGTGGATTCAAATGAGAATGCGTTCAAGACGGCCGGCAAGATGGCCTTCAAAGAAGCGTTTTTATCCGCAAAGCCGGTGCTTCTCGAACCGATCTTCGACATCGAAATCACCGTGCCGGGAGATCACATGGGCGATGTGCTGGGTGATATTTCGTCACGGCGTGGCAAGATAGCAGGCATGGATTCCAAGAACGGCATGGAAGTCATCCGCGCGAAGGTGCCATTGGCCGAGTTATACCATTACTCGACACGTCTTCGTTCGCTCACCCAAGGCCGCGCGCAGCACAAGCAATCGTTCAGCCACTACGAGGAAGCGCCTCGGGATGTCGCAGATAAGATCGTAGCCGAATCTGCGAAGCACAGAGTGGCAGAAGTGGAGTAATAGAAGCTGGAAAATGGAGAGTGGATAATGTGGACTTTGTTAGTGTTCACATTATCCACTTTGCATGTCGGTCTCTTGAATGGAACAACCAGTTAAGCTCGCCTTCCTCTGGCATCAGCACCAGCCCTACTATCGGGCTGGTTCGCGATTTCTCATGCCATGGACCTGGCTGCACGCCACGAAGGACTACCTCGAGATGGCGCAGCACCTCGAGCGCCATCCGAAGATGCGGGCGGCGATCAATCTTGTCCCGTCGCTGCTAAAGCAAATCGAAGAGTATCTGTCTGGCGAGGTTTTTGATCCGGTTGTCGATCTGATGACCAAACCAGCGAGCTGGCTCACAGCGGCGGAGCGGGACTTCATGCTCGACAATTTCTTTCTTGCCAACAGCTCGACCGTGATCGACCGATCGCCGCGGTACACTGAACTCTATGAATTAGCTCTGACCAATCCCTCGGAGTTCGCCGAGCAGGACTACCGGGATTTGGCGGTTCACTACATGCTGGCATGGACCGGCGAGATCGCTCGCCGCAGTGCGCCATTCATCCACTTCATCAATCGAGACCGCAATTATTCCGAGGATGATAAGAACGAGCTAATGCGCGCACAGCTCGAAAACGTCCGCCAGATTATTCCGCTTCATCGGCAACTGGCAAAGCGCGGACAAATCGAACTGACAACTTCTCCGTTCTACCATCCCATCTTGCCGCTCCTCATTGATAGCGAGAGCGCAAAAGACGCAATGCCGAACATGGCGCTCCCGGCCGCGCGATTTCAGGCGCCGGAAGAGGCGGAGTTGCAAATCCGGCTGGGGCGCGAGTACTTCGCGTCGATCTTTGGAGAGACTCCGCACGGGATGTGGCCAAGTGAAGGAAGCATTTCGAATGAGGCGCTCGTGCTCATGCGCAAGGCGGGTGTTCGATGGACGGCAAGCGATGAGTCTGTACTTGCAAACTCCCTTAGGGATACGCCCATTGAAGTTGCAGGTATACCCATTACAGCCGAACACGCCAAATATTTTCCGTGGTGTGTTAACACCGCGTTCGGGCCGCTTGCGGTTTTCTTCCGCGACCACACGCTCTCCGATGATATTGGCTTTACTTATCAGACGTGGGCTGCGGGGGATGCGGTCTCTGACTTTGTCGAGAAGGTACTCCAAATTCGAAGATCGCTTGTCGAGTCATACGGTGAGGACATTTTGCAGACGGCGTGCATCTCCGTGATTCTTGATGGTGAGAATTGTTGGGAGTATTATTCGAATAATGGCCATGATTTACTGGACAAACTCTATTCGGCGTTGGAGTCCAATGAGTTGATAGAACCCACGACGTTTGGCGATGTGCTCCACATGGTGGGCGTGCAGAAGTCACCTGTGCTCGAACAGGTGGTAGCCGGTTCGTGGATCAATGGCAACTTCCGTATCTGGATGGGCCACCCGGAAGACAATCTCGCGTGGGATTTGCTTGCACGCGCAAAGCATGCGTTTGACGATGCGAGTCAACGCGCGGAACATCTTCGCGGAGCGCCGAGGCATCGGGCGATGGCGGCCATCGAACGCGCGCACGAACAACTGCTGATCGCCGAAGGCAGCGACTGGTGCTGGTGGTATGGACCGGAGCACCTCAGCACGCAGCGTAATATCTTCGACGGGCTATTCCGAATGCACCTTCGTTCGGTGTATGTCCATCTCGATCTTACGGTGCCAGAGGAGTTGCTGCTTCCAATTCCGATCGAAGTCAAGGTGCTCGCGATTGAAAAAGCGGAATCCGACGAACAAGCGACGTTTGCGCGGTATTCGCAGGCCATGTCACGGAGCCGTGCATGACACGGTCCTGTGCTGTTGCCGTCCTCATACTGACAGTAACAACCCCACTGTTCAGCTACCCGATCACAAAAGTGATCTTTCGAGGCAACGATCGCCTTCCTTCAAAACAGCTCATGGAAGCGATAACGGCGGAACCCGAGAATCCACTGAAGCACGACATTGCCAATCGCTCTGAACTTCTCCTTGCGACACAGCATATCGAAGATCGGATTCTGAAGACCTATACCCGCGAAGGTTACCTGCACGCGGTCTTCGATTCGTTTCAAGCGGGGATGGTCGCGCTGGCCGATTCAAGTCAGGGATATCGACTGACTTTTTTCATCAGCGAGGGACTGCAATACCATATCCGTTCCATTACATTTAGTGGTGCGACGTTATTCGGCGCCAGCGACTTGCTTCAGTCGATGTCCACCGCCAAAGGGAATGTGCTCGACGAAGCGGTGCTGAAAGCAGACATCGATCGAATGCTCGCACTTTACGAACAGCGCGGGTATCCGCTGGCACGAATGCAGTTAGCGGCGATTACTCCGTCCTACGATTCCGCAACGCATCAGGGTGTGCTCGATCTCCATCTCACGGTCACCGAAGGCCCCCGGGCGCGGATCGGGAAGGTTGTGGTCACAGGCAACGCTACGACTGAGCCGGAGGTGATCACACGTGAGTTGCGGCTCGTGCCGGGGAGCTACTACAACGCCGATGTGCTTGCGACGGCTCGTTCGCGAGTCGAGCGGCTCGGATTTTTCGAATCGGTTTCCGAGCCAGAGCTGTATCTCACAGGCGATTCAACCGTGGCCATTGTGCTGCACGTGAAGGAGGCGAGCACGAGCGCGATCGACGGTGTGCTCGGATACACTCCGCCACGGAGCAGCACGGAGTCCGGTTACCTGAGTGGTCTGGCCGATCTCAGTTTTCGAAATATCTCAGGTACCGCGCGGAGTGCGTCGCTCACATACGATCACCAGACGCAGCAATCACAAACGCTGGAAATTCACTACCTCGAACCTTGGCTCTTCGGGTATCCGTTGAATGTACAGTTTGGATTTCTGCAACGCCAACAGGATACCACCTTTACGCGAACGAATGCAAGCGGCGATCTCGTGCTGGCCTTTACACCGGACATCAATCTCATCGGACATCTTTCGATGGAGCGTGTTAATCCAAGCGACCAGCCGGATATGCCATTCTCGACTTATGATAGCCGGACGATTACGACGGGGCTTTCAGCTTCGATCGATACGCGGGACAACACGATTGCCCCACGCTCGGGCCTGCTCGGGCTGCTCGGCGCGAGTTATGGAGTGAAATCCATCTATGGTCCGGCGAGCGCACTCGACTCGACCACACCTGCGACGGCCGGGATTCAGACGGTCTCGCTGGATGCCAGCGGATACCACACCGTATTCTCGTCCACGATCGTGGGAATGATCGGTTTGCATGCGCGCAGCATCTCAGCAAACGGTGTCGGACTTGACGCGAGCGATCTCTTCCGGATCGGTGGACTCTTCACGGTCCGGGGCTATCGCGAGGAAGAACTGCTAGCGTCCCGATACGCTTATGCAAACATGGAATTGCGGTTCATGACCGGCAGATACTCCTTTCTCGACGTGTTCTGTGATGGAGGAATGATTGTGAAGGATTCAACGAAAACATCGGCGACGGAACAGGTGCAGACCTTGCTGAGTTACGGCATCGGCGCTCAGGTGGAAAGTCCGCTTGGCATCCTCGCTGTTTCGATTGGTCTGGCACGAGGGGAGCCGATCGATCAAGCGAAGTTTCATTTCGGACTCGTTAAACAGTTTTAGCTGGGGATTGTGGATAACGTCGTGACACGCCAACGAAAGCCACTCTCCTGGAAAGCGGAACGCGCGTATTGGAAGCGTGGCATCTATTCGATAATCGGTGTAGACGAGGCCGGACGTGGGCCGTTGGCCGGGCCGGTCGTGGCGGCAGCCGTTTTCTTCGATTACGACAAATGCCAGAAATTCCCGAAGACGTTGCGCGATCTGAATGATTCGAAACAACTGAACGAAGAGGAGCGCAAGCGGTTCTACGGCCTGATTTTGAAGCATGCGCGCGCCTGGGGCGTCGGCATTGTTTCGCGGGAAGACATCGACCGTCACAACATTCTTCAAGCTACAATGAAGGCCATGACGATTGCGGTAGATCAAACGGCAACGAAGCTCGCCGCAGACGGAATCATACCGGAGATGCTGCTCGTCGATGGTAACTACTTTCGGACAACGCTGCCTTACGAATTTCAGACACTCGTCCATGGTGATGCCCGGTCGCCGCTGATCGCGGCAGCATCCGTTCTCGCGAAGGTCACACGCGACCGGATCATGGTCGAGTTCGACAAAGTATATCCGCAGTACAATTTCAAGTCAAACAAAGGCTATGGCACGCTAGAGCATATGCGTGCCCTCGAAGAGCATGGTCCATGCCCGGAGCACCGCCGGAGCTTCCGACCCGATCGCTTCACGCAGGAAGCGTTGGCTTTTGATGACATTGCGAAATAGGTCCACCATGCCTAATCCATCCGCACCACCAGACCCCAAATCCCGCAAGCTGCTCGCTCAGGAGAAAGCGAAAGAAGGCGAGGAACACGCGTGCAAGCACATTGCCTCACTCGGATACCGGATCATCAAACGGAATTTCCGGTTTGGGCATGTCGGCGAGATCGACATTGTTGCCTATGATGGTGACGAGTTAGTGTTTGTTGAGGTTAAGACTCGATCAGACTACAGCTTTGGCACGCCAGAGTCATCGGTCACGTCGAGCAAGCAAGCACAACTCAAGCGTGTTGCACGGAGTTATTACTACGTCAATGCGCTTCAGGACGTTGTCTGCCGCTTCGATGTGATTGCGGTGGAGTTAATCAACAGGAAGGTCGAAATCCGTCATCACAAGAATGCCTTCTACTGAAACACCCACGATCGAATTTCGGAACGTGACTGCGCGCCACCGGCACTCGGAACGTCCTGCGCTTCAGGATTTCAGTTTGCTGGCTCCCAAAGGGAGTTTGACAATCCTCCTCGGTGGCAGCGGGAGCGGCAAGAGCACCGCGTGCGCACTGCTTACTGGAGATTTGCGGTCGGCGGAGGGGCATGTATTCCTGCATGGAATGGATGTCGGCGCGCTTCGAGGGAGCCAACTGCCTCGTCATCGCCAAATGATCGGCCTCATCTCTCATTCCGCGCCACTTCTGGAGGATAGGAGCGTGGCTGATAATATTCTGCTACCGCTCGAACTCACGAGCATGAACGCGAAACGGCGCGAGGAGCGGCTGCGCGATGTGCTTGCACGATTCGATCTTGGGGGGATCGCGCATGCTCAGCCAAGATCGCTTTCGATGGGCGAGCGGCAGCGTGCTGCCATTGCTCGCGCGGTGATTACCGAGCCGTTTGTTCTCATTGCCGATGAACCGTCGGCACATTTGGATGCTGAAACTTCGCCGGATATTGCACGTGCGATCGAGCGCGAGCAGTTGCGGGGAATGACAATACTCATCACCACAAGCGATCCGCACTTTGCAGCCTGCTTTCCCGGTGCGAGGCTCGTTATACTCGACAAACCGACAGGGCAGTAAAAACAGGCAGGGCACTGAGAATTGCCCTTTCGCCTGGAGCCTGCATCACCACCACCGTGTTATCTAAAATCTAACTCAATTCGCAGCATGTCGTCCGTCATAAAAGGGAACCTGGATGGTCACGATCTCCGGATCGGAATTGTCGTGAGTCGCTGGAATCGGGAGATTACTGACGGGCTGCTTGCCGGAGCGCGCCGCGCCCTTGCTACATGCGGCGTAACCGACGATCGGATTACCGTCGCGGAGGTACCCGGCGCGTTCGAAATACCGCTGGTTGCTGCTGCACTGGCAAAGCAAGGCTGTGACGCCATCGTTGCGCTTGGTTGTGTCATCAAGGGGGAGACCGCACACTTCGAATACATAAGCACGGTTGCCATGCGGGGCATTGCGGATGTGGCCCGAGAGAGAGGTCTGCCCGTAACCTGTGGCATTCTTACCACGTATGACGCCGAACAAGCCATTGCGCGGTCGCGCGATGATGAGGATAACAAGGGAGTGGAAGCGGCTCTGGCAGCAGTCGAGTCGGCCAATCTCCTCCGGTCTCTTCGTTCGAAATAATCACATGCGAATTGCCATCCGAGTAGCATTTTATAGCCTTTTCCTGACAGCCTCTCTCCATGCGCAATCCCTGAAGCCCGGCGAGTGGCGAAGCTATACCTCCATGCGCTCGGTGCGCGCCATGGCGGTCGCAAGCGACAGCGTGCATGTGTGGGCTGTAACCGGGGGTGGTGCGTTCCGCATGAGTCTCCGGGATCCGAATGAAGCAATCCTCGCACTCAGAACCACGGACGGTCTGAAGGAGAACGACCTGACCGCAGTCGCTTCCGATCGGGATGGGAACACCTATTTCGGTGGCCGGACCGGTGCCTTCGATGTGTATCGCGCCTCCACCGGGCAGATCGAGAAACTCGGCAGTGATATTCAAAACGCGGACTTCCCGGGCAAGCAGATCAACTCGATCGCGTTTTCGGGAGATACGATCATCATCGCAACTGCCTACGGGCTTGAAGTCTATCGGCCAAGTGGCGGATATTTTGCGACGACGGTCTCCCGGCTTGGCACCGGTGGAAATCGCGGCGATAGCGTGCGTCAGGCGATCGTTGCTGGAAGGTACATTTATGCGGCCATGTTCAATGGAATTGCATACGCTCAAGTCGATACCGATCTCCCGACTCCGTCAAGCTGGTCGCTGATCGCGGACGACACTGAGGGGCCGGTCATGGCGCTCGCATACTTTGGCGGGAATGTCTATGTCGGTACACCGAAAGGACTCTTTACGATCTACGCCGACCGATCCGGACTACTTAAGACACCGTTTCTGGGCAGCATCGATCGACTCGCAACGTCTCAGGATTCCCTCTATATCCTCGATGTCTCTGGCAATGTGAATTCCACGAAAGACGGTCAGTTGTTCACGACGGAGTCGTTGCCTGGTGCAATCGGAAGCCGGGTCACCGCGCTGACACCCGCGCCTTATGTCACCTACGCATTGGGTACCATCGCTAACGGCATTGGTTATGCGGCCGGGTCTGCGATCCATATGAGCATCTACCCTCAGGGGCCCATTGGGAACACGATCGAAGGTCTACACTATTCTCCATCAACCGGACAGCTATACGTGGCCAATAAAGGCGACGGTATGGGATTGTTCCGGCCCGAGAATGAGAGTTGGACCAACTATAAGACTGGTGGTGGCGTCATTCCGGCTGGCAGATTAGTTGAAAACGTCTTCTATGATTCGGTGCGGAATGTGACCTGGCTGTTGTCAGCCGGGAATGCTCCGATGGTGATAGAGGGAATCGGAACCGCATCACCGAGCGTGTTGCAGATCGATGGGAATGCGAGCGGATTGCCGATCACCGGTTTCTATCCTCGAAGTTCGGATTATGTCTCTGCTCCCGGTCAGCCTATCCTCGATAACACTGGTCGCATCGTGCTGACCACGTATGCTGGGGATGGCAAGGCGCTTTCTATTCTGGACCCAGGAACTCCATATCACTTCACCAATTATAAGCTGTTGGATGCATACGCGACCTGGGGGTGCATTACCCAGGACCTCGAAGGGAATTTCTGGGCTGGAGGTTTTATTTGGCAAAATGCCCCATCTCCACAAGGTGTTTCCTGGCATAATATGTCCAATGATGCCTACGGGAATGTTGCCGGTGGGTCCGGTCTTCCACTCACGAGCAATTATGTCAATGCGTTGCTCACCGATCAGGACGATGAAATCTGGTGTGGGACCTCGAATGGATTGCAGATCATTTCAAACCCGTACGCAATGGTCGATCCGAATCCGAAGTTCTTTATTCGGACGGTGGATTTTCTTCGACTCCAAATCATCCACGCGATGGCAACCGATGGCGTCGGGAACAAGTGGATCGGCACCGAAAATGGAATCTTTGTCGTTTCGCCCGATGGCTCCGATTCCATCGCTCGGTTCACGAAGGACAATTCGCCGCTGATCGATAATACGATCTACTCACTGGCTATCGACAACTCTCACGGAGAAGCCTATGTCGGGACTCCTTCGGGCATCTCCCGGTTCAGCACCATCTTCAAACTGGGAAAACCGGATTACAGCCAGATTCGCGTCTATCCAAACCCGATCGTCCAAACGACCGAGGAGAGTCCGGAGGTCTTTATTGATGGTCTCGTGGCCGGTTCGACGGTGAAGATATTCACCCTCGATCGGAAGCTCGTCGCTGCAATCAATGGGACTAATCTTGGCTCAACCGTAACATGGAATGGCCGCGACGATCTTGGGCGGCAAGTGGCGGGCGGAGAATACCTCGTGACGGCTACCTCGCCTCAGGCGAGTAGCAATGGCGCGGCAAAGTTGGTCATTGTTCGCAAATAGCAATCCATGCCTACCTACGAATATCGTTGCCAATCGTGTGGCCAGCGCGTCGAAGCATTCCAACGCATGAGCGATGCGGCGCTCGTGCTCTGTCCACATTGCGGCAAGGAAGAGCTGACGCGGATTGTCTCCGGCGGAGCGGGTGTGATTTACCGGGGCGAGGGGTGGTACGTGACCGACTATTCGAAAAAATCCTCCGGTGGCAAGGATGAAGCACCCAAAACGGTGACGAAACCGGAGACCAAATCCACGGAGGCGCCTGCCCCGAAGCCCGATGCGCCAGCGAAAGAGACAAAGTCCTCCGCAGCGAAGACGGATTCGTGACCACGGTGTCGCATAGTAGAAGTGCGGAGCGTTCGTGCTCCTGTTTTGTTTAGCGTACCGCGCTGTTTCGGTATTGAACCTCTTTCGGCGTTTCTCATCACTCATTTATTATTGACTCATGGCGAAGACCAAACTCCCCGCATTCAAGAACGAAACGTACCTGGATTTCTCTCTTCCGAAAGAGCGCACTGCCATGGAGAAGGCTCTGGCTGCCGCTGCCGCTAATCTCAATAAGAATTATCCGCTTGTGATCGGCGGCAAGCAGATTCACACCGAGCAGCACATTGTCTCTCGCAATCCCGCCCATCCGAGTGAGATTATCGGTAATTTTGCGCGTGGTACGGTCGATCACGCACAGCAAGCCCTCGACGCTGCGAGCACAGCGTTTGCGTCCTGGAGCCGGGTGCCGTTCGAGAAGCGTGCTGGGATCATACTGAAGGCGGCGAAGATTACGCGCCGCCGCCGTTTGGAAGTCAACGCATGGATGGTCCGTGAGGTTGGCAAGAACTGGCTGGAAGCCGATGGCGACACATGCGAGGGGATCGACTTTATGGAGTTCTACGCGCGTGAGATGCTCCGGCTCGGCGGCAAGCTTCCTGTCGTCCAGCTCAAAGGCGAGAAAGATTGGATGGAATACATTCCGCTTGGCGTCGGCGTCATCGTTCCGCCCTGGAATTTCCCGTTTGCGATCTTAGTCGGCATGAGTTGCGCCGCGATCGTGACCGGCAATGCGATCGTACTCAAGCCTTCGAGCGATTCGCCCATGATGGGCTGGCTCTTCGTGGAAATCATGGAAGAGGCCGGACTCCCCAAGGGCGTTCTCAATTTCGTTTCTGCGCCAGGTGGAGAAGTCGGAGATCATCTCGTGAATAGTCCAATTACGCGCTTTATCTCCTTCACTGGATCGAAGGAAGTTGGTCTGCGGGTCGCGAAAAATGCCGCGACACACCAGCTTGGGCAGAAGTGGAT
>JADGPZ010000136.1 GCA_017882165.1 Candidatus Kapaibacterium sp. | reverse complement strand
GCGCGCAAAAACAGAATCCGATGGTAGATCCCGCCGAACACCAGCTTCATTCTTGAGAGGTATAACGTTCGCCTCGGCCCTCATATGAACGCTCTTGTTGCCTACGCTGAAGGTCGTATCGGCTTTGAATGAGAAGAATCGCTTTGCCCCAGATTGGTCAGTCACAATCCTCGGTTCGAGGGGTGACACTTTGTACCCAGGGCCGATCTTCATCACGCTATCGCTGATCCGTTCGAGATGCGGCTCCCCAAACAAGTGAAATCGCATACTCCCCGTCGCTGGGAATTCCAAACTGTGATCGGGGGTAACAACGTCAATCTCGCCATCATCCTTGAGCGCAATCCCGAACTCCGCCAATTTCTCGGGCGATAGCTCGACCGCGTGCAAGCTATCGGCAATAATGCTTGGCGTAACTTTCAATATCGGCGCCGGTGCAACCAATACTTGCGCATTTGTGGCTATCGCTGGCGCGTGAGTGACTGGTGCGGCGAGTGTTGAGCTGCGCGGAGCGCTCTTAACCTCTGTCACTATTGTCTGCGTAGTAATCGGCGTTGGAGCATTGGTCGTGATGTGTGCTGGCGCGACGCTGCTCTTTGGCTGAAGCGCCAGAATTCCGATGGTGACGATTCCTGCTAATGTCATTGCTGTGATCCCAAGTTTAAGTGGAGTGGAGAGCAGCTTCTCCTGGAGTTGCTGCCCGAGAGTTGTCCTTGGTACACTACGCATGGAACTTGCGATGAGGCGCTCGGCATCTTGTTCGGAGACGAATTCCGGCACAGCCTCACTTCGTGAGGCTTTGAAAAGATCGCTAAGAGATTGATTCTTGCTCATAGTTTCTCCTTTGTGCCAAAGGCCTTTGCCTGGAATGCGAATCGAGCGTGATAGCTGCCGTTGTCGTTCGTGCTGATGGGCGCGAATGCCGTTGACCGTTGCACGGCATCATCCTCAACACCGAGCAGCTTCGCGAGCCGTTTGCGGCCACGGGAGACGCGGGTCTTGACTGCCGAGAGCGACGCGTGTTGCGCTTCCGCTACTTCGGCCAGACTCAGTCCCACGATCTCGCTCATGACGATTGCTTCGCGCTGCTCGGCAGGCAGCCTTGCCAGCGCGGCATAAAGCTGTGCGGTGTCGGCTCCCAAGTCCGGCGCGCTTGACGGATCGGCACGATGGTTCTCGTGCTCCTTCGCAAGCGGCAGCCAGATCGCCCGGCGCTTCTGCTCGTGCCGGTGGATGCGGACCGCGATCGTAAAGAGGTAGCTGAGGAAAGTCTTCGTAGAGCGTACGCGTCCGAAACTCTCGAACGCCTTCAGCACCGTCTCGCTCACGAGGTCTTTGGCGGCCTCTTTGTCGAGACCGCGTTTACCACGGCACATCGCCTGCGCGAACCGATTGAGCGCAGGAAGACACGGCCCGAGCAGCGCGAGAAATTCGCGCTGACTCACGCAACTATGCTGCGTAGCCTGATCTTCCGAAGCGGCGTCATCCAGCGAGGATGCGCCGTGCTCTCGTCTTAGGTCCATGCGTAAAGTGTACCGCGGTTACAATGGGTAAGAGGATCGAGCGTGGAAAAGGTGGCAGGGAAAATTCCGATTACTGCGGCGCGACCAGCAGTTTCTGAGCCTGTTCGCCGACTCCGGATGTCACGCGGCACCAATATGCGCCAGGTGAAAGCCCATTAGTGTGGAAGTCGAGCTCATAAGTGCCAGGAGTTTTGTATTCATCAGAGGCCAGCACAGCAACGGTGCGGCCGAGAGCATCGGAAATTACAATATTCACCGAAGTAATGCTCGAAACAGTATACCTAATTGTGGTAGAAGATGAAAGAGGGTTTGGATAGGCCGAAAGCGAATACGTCATCTTTTCGAGGCTCGAGTCCGTTTCGGAGAGTAGTCTGCGCCATATGCCAGCGCCGAAAGTGCTGGCGAAGAGGTAACGACCATTAACCGCAAGACCCCCGATGCCTAGAGTTGAAAGCCCCGAATTGACCGTCGTCCAGTGTGATCCATAATCCGTCGAAAGAAAGACACCATGGTTCTGCCCGATAAAAAGCCTGTCACCCGCAACAGCAAAGCAATTACTCGATGATTCAACTCGAACCCAAGATTGAGTGCTATCGGAGTATTTGTAGACGTTACTCGCATCTGTCGCGAACAGATATTGTCCTACGAAGAAAAGACGCCGTACGCCGTCATATGCCACCCCCCCGCCAAAGGCACTCAACTCTGTCCAACTCCCTCCGGCATCAGTGGATCTAAAAACTCGCTCATAAACGTCACCAACAACGATAGTTGATCCGCTGACGGCAATGGCAGAAAGAGAAAGATGGAGGCCGACTCCAGTATCGACCGTTGTCCACGTCATTCCGCTGTCGTCAGAGCGATATACTTGTTGAGCGTTTGCGAGATATATGGCCTCGCCGTTAATGCTGAGATGTCCCCACACCGACTGCGGCATGACGGTCTTCCACGAAAGACCATTATCGGGTGAATGCAATAATCCAGAGTCAGTACACACAATGAGATTTGTCCCCATTGCAGCGAACTCGATCGGCCAGGTGCCTTGCCACGTTTCGCTTGAGTAGACCCAATCCCTAAGTCCTTTGTGCATATAGGACCAGGTCTCACCGTTGTCCGGTGATAGATAGAAATTATTGTAATTCACAGCGAGGAGATTAGAACCGGCGATAGCAAGGCCATAACCGGTAGACCAGGTTATCCCGAGAGAACGCCAGTTCATACCATCGTCAGTGGAGCGGAAGAGTCCATCACCTGTGGCTGCAAAAATACTCTGGCCATTGGCTGCAATGGCATTGATGGCTTGCGGAATCAGTTTGGGGTCAGTTGGAAACCAAGTAATCCCACTATCCGTAGACCGGTAAATCCCACCGTGGTCTGTCCCGGCGAGTATATTTGGCCCAATCGCGGCGAGCGCGGTAACCGCCAAATTGCTTGGCCATGAATTCACATGTTGCCAGCCTTTCTTGCTGGATAGAAGAAGCCCACTCGAATTTCCTCCAAAGACGTTGTCACCCATGGTTACTACCGTGTTTAGCGGGTCACCGTAGACGAGATTCCAGCTCCTACCAGTATCGGTTGACAAGTAAGTACCTCCTGGAACATCAACATTAGACATATGAGAACCATAATGTGTGTAGGGCAGCGTACTCACAAGTAACTTCGTTCCGATGAAAGCTACGAGTGTAACAGCAGTGCTCCTGTCATAGAACTCGATACTATTCCCCAGAAGAAGATCCTTCCAGTGCGTCCCGTTATCGCTGGAATATCCAGCGGACCCTGAGGGATAGTCACCCCCATAGAACTTCCCTGCAAGCAGAGTCTGGCCACTAAACGCGAGCGAACTCACAGACGACCATCCGAGCGGTTTCCAGCTTTCGCCTTTATCAGTAGAACGGGACACATTTCCATTGATTACGTATATGTTTGTTCCGTTTACGACGAATGCGCGCGGTGTCGAGGGTACAGAGTCCATTTGAACCCAATTATCACCGTCATCGTCTGAGCCGATGACGCGATTACCGGCAGCAAGAATACGGCCCTCAGAAACAGCAAGCGCAGCAACATTGCCTCCGGGAGGCCCATTAGTCTGAACCCACTGCGCACCCGACTCGCTCGGCACACCGGCAAGCAGGAATAAGAGAACCAAAATCCGTTTCATTGCGCGTTACGTTTGGAGGAATAACTTCGGAAATCAGGATTTGTTACATGAATTTAGATCGAACCTCCCTCATTTCTTCCTCGCCACCCAAATGTCGAATCTTCCGTACCCACCGGGGCGGTCGCTTGCAAAGTAGATTCTATCCCCACTGGCCGGAGCAGAGACGAAGAAGTCATTCCCACTTGCGTTGATCGGCGCGGGAAGATGAATCGGCTCGCTCCAATCGGTATCCGTCGGCCCAAGCCAGGTCGATTGAAAAATATCTAATCCGCCTAAGCCACCACGACCATCGGTGCAAAAGTAGAGTGTCTTGCCATCCGGCGCGAGGAACGGAGTCGCATCGTACTTCGGCGTATTGATCTTCGATCCGAGGTTCACCGGATTGCTCCACGAGCTGTCGGGCTGCATGTGGCTCACGAAAATATCGACATTATTGATTGAATCATTGCCAACTTTTCCGCGACGATTTGATGCGAAGAAGAGCGTCTTCCCATCCGGAGAAATTGCTGGTTGCGTTTCCCAACCCTTCGTATTGATTGGAGGGCCGAGCCTGGTGATAGTCGCCTTGTTATCCAGTCCGATTTTGGCTTTCCAGATATCAACATCACCTCTCACTGCGGATTTTGGTGCCGAGGCAAAATAGTAAGTGTGACCGTCACTCGTCATCGTGATAGCGCCATCGGCATCTGGCGAATTGAGTCCGCGAAGGTTGATCGGTTGCGACCAGTCCGTATCCCCAGGTCCCGTCCGCGTGCTCATCCAGAAATCTTCTTTACCAACACCACCTGGCCGGCTATCCGAGACGAATATTAGTGTTGAATCGTCGACGCTGATTAACGGCGCGAATTCGTTCTGGGCGCTATTAATTTTCGAGCCAAGATTGACCGCGACGTAGTTCGCGAAGCGCTCTTTCGGATTTGGCGGTGTTTGGGCGCACACCGGCATGGCGCTAAGCGTGATGGCGCCGAAAAGCACAAGCTTTGAAACATTAGACATGATTACCTCCTCAACACAAATGAACGACCCGATTCAAATCTAAAGACTTCCCGCCTGTGGGAAGCAGGATTCCAATATACGACACTTCCCGTTCCGAAGCCGTTTTTCAGCCTTCGGGCCTGATTTCGCCGTATATTTACAGGACTTTTTACCGTAATTTAACACGCAAGCATGACACGATACCAAGTATCACGACGACACATTGTAGGAACATTCGCGCTTCTGTTCGCATCGAGCGCACTGATTTGGGGCTGTAAAACCGCGGGCGGACCGGCCGGGACGGAGATTCCGGTCGGCGAATTCGCTTCGCTGACGGGCGGCACGGCGACCTTCGGGCAGTCGGTCCATAACGGCGATGTCCTCGCCATCGACGAGATCAACGCGGCCGGCGGCGTGCTCGGCAAGAAGATCAATCTTCTGACCGAGGACGATCAGTCGAAGACCGAAGAGGCAGTCGCGAGCGTGCAGAAGCTCGTGAACTCCGATCACGTCGTCGCGTTGCTCGGCGAGGTGGCATCGTCGCGCTCGATGGCCGGCGCGCCGATCGCGCAGCTGTCGCACGCGCCGATGATCACGCCCGCCTCGACCAACGAGGACGTGACGAAGAAAGGCGATTACATTTTCCGTATCTGCTTTATCGATCCCTTCCAGGGACAAACGATGGCGCGCTTCGCGCTGAACTCTTTAGGCAAAAAGCGCGCGGCGGTGCTGACCGATGTGAAGCAAGATTATTCGGTCGGACTCGACGAGGCATTCAAGCATACCTATTCGACGAGTGGCGGCGCGATCGTCAGCGAGCAATCGTACTCGACCGGTGATAAGGATTTCCACGCACCGCTGACGAGCATTCGCGCGACGAATCCGGATGTCATCTTCGTGCCGGGATATTACACGGAGGTCGCGCTGATCGTCCGTCAGGCGCGCGAGCTGGGCATCGACTGCCCGATCCTGGGTGGCGATGGATGGGACTCGCCGGAGCTGACCAAAGGCGCGGAGAAGGAATTCAACAACACGTTCTTCTCGAATCACTTCGCGACGGAAGATCCCGATTCGACGGTGCAGAACTTCGTGAAGAAGTATGAGGACAGGTATCACTCGATGCCAGACGCGATGGCTGCACTTGGCTACGATGCCGCGCGTATCCTCGTGGACGCAATGAAGCGCGCCGGCTCGACCGATTCCGCCGCGCTCCGCAAAGCGATCGCCGAGACGAAGGACTTCCCCGGCGTGACGGGCCACATCACGATCGATCCGAACCGCAACGCCTCCAAGCCGATTACGATCATCAAGATCACGGAAGGCAAATTCCATTTCGCGCAGCGGATTGGGCCCGAGGGAGAGGCGCTAACACCATTCCAGCCATAGAACCGGGATTACGCGGATTAGGACGGATTACACGGATTGATTTTTCGGATTAATCATCCTGAATATACATGGCTATTCCGACCACGTCGAGATCTAACGAAGATCAATACGAAGATGGCGAGTTGACGCGCCGCATTATCGGGTGCGCCATGAGGGTACATGCTACGATTGGATGCGGCTTTCAGGAGGTTATTTACCAGAATGCCCTCGGTATCGAATTTGGAAAAGAGGGGCTTAACTTTTTGCGTGAGTACGAAATGCCGATTCGTTATGAAGGACAAGTGGTAGGGTCTCGCAGAGTCGATTTCTTGATCGAGAAACGAGTAGCCGTTGAGCTGAAGGCAGTAACAACGTTAGAAGACATACACCTCGCTCAGGCAAAGAACTATCTTGAAGCGTATCAACTTCGGGTAGGCTTGCTGGTCAATTTCGGATCAAAGAGCCTTCAATTCAAGAGGCTCGTCAATTCTAAGGCCCCAATGAAGCTTCCGGCTTTGAGTATGAATCCAGTAAATCAATCTGTGTAATCCGTCCTAATCCGCGTAATCCCGGTTCTCATTCTGATGCAGCTTTTACAGCAACTCGTCAATGGTGTGAGTTTAGGCGCGATTTACGCGCTGATTGCGCTTGGGTACACGATGATCTACGGCGTGCTGCGCTTCATCAATTTTGCGCACGGCGATGTCTTCATGGTCGGCTCCTATATGGGCTACTTCGCGGCGACGGTGTGGGTCTCGCATTTCTTCCCGGTCGGGACGCTGCCGAATACAATTCTCGTCTTTTTGCTCGCGATGATGATCTGCGCGCTGCTGGGCGCAACGATAGAATTTCTCGCATACCGTCCATTGCGCAACCGGCCGAAGTTGACGGTGCTCATCACGGCGATCGGCGTCTCGCTGTTTCTTGAATACACGGGGCAGCTTGTCTTCGGCCCGAACCCGCGCGGGTTTCCGGCGATCATCCCGAATGCCCCGCTCATTCACACCGCCTCGGTTACGATCAACACGGTCCAGGTCGTGGTGATCTCAGTATCACTTGGGCTGATGATCGCCCTGCGTGTGATCGTGATGAAGACGAAGATCGGCACGGCGATGCGCGCCGTGAGCTTCAATCAACAGGCCGCAAGCCTCATGGGGATCAACATATCGCGCGTCATTACGTTTACGTTTATCATCGGCAGCGCGCTGGCCGGGGCGGGCGGCGTGCTCTATGCGTCGCAGTATCCTTCGATCGAGCCGCTCATGGGGATTCTGCCGGGACTCAAAGCATTCGTTGCGGCGGTGCTCGGCGGTATCGGAAATATTCCCGGCGCGGCGCTCGGCGGACTCATCATCGGACTCGTCGAGACGTTCGTCTCCGGCACCGGCGCCTCGACCTATCGCGACGCGATTGCGTTCGGAATACTCATCGCCATTTTAGTATTTCGTCCGAGTGGGTTGTTGGGTAAACGAGAAGTCGAGAAGGTATAGCGATGAAATCCTACTATTCTCTCCTCCTCGCTGTCGTCGTTATCATCGGCGCGTCGTTTCTGACGCCGATGCTGAACACGTATATCCTCGGCCGGATCATGTACATCGGGATCATGATCTCAATGGCCGTGAGTCTGAATCTCATTAATGGATTCACCGGGCAGTTCTCGCTCGGTCACGCGGGCTTCATGGCGATTGGCGCATACACGTCAGCCGTCGTGACAACATGGGCCAGTACACACGGCGGCAGCATTCTGCACAACAACGATCCCGCGATGTTCTTGGTCGCGCTCGTTCTTGGAGGCGTGCTCGCGGCGGTTGCCGGACTTGGCGTTGGCATTCCCAGTCTCCGTTTGCGCGGCGATTATCTTGCCATCGTCACGCTCGGATTCAACGAGATCATCCGCGTCCTTATTCAGAATTTGGACTTCAAGATCGACGGTGTGGATTACATCGGCGGCGCGCGCGGCTTCAGCGTGCTGCCAATGACGACGTTCGTCTGGGTCTTCATCACGGCGGCGGTCGTCGTCTTTTGCGTCGAGAATCTTGTGAACTCGACCTACGGCCGCGGCTTCCTCGCCGTGCGCGATGACGAAGTCGCCGCCGAAGCGATGGGCGTTGACACGACGAAGTTCAAAGTCCGCGCGTTTGTGACCGGCGCGTTTTTCGCGGGCGTCGGCGGCGGCTTGTTCGCGCATTCGAACTACAACATTACGCCGCTCGACTTCACATTCCTTACTTCGATCGACATCGTCGTCATCGTGATCTTAGGCGGCATGGGCTCCACGGTCGGGGTGATCCTTGCCGCGATTGTGCTGACGACACTTTCGGAATCGCTTCGCTCGGTGCCGCAATACCGGATGATCATCTATTCGCTGCTCCTTGTTATTCTCATGATTACGCGGCCGCAGGGACTGCTCGGTCCAAAAACACTCGGGCGTTTGTTCAAGCGCCGCCAAAAGCCAACGGTCGATCCGGTGAAGGGATAGCATGAAAAATCTCTTCTCTCCCTGGCGGAGCAAGTATATCGCATCGTTCGCAGAAGAGGCGAAGTCGGGCCATACGGCTGGATGCGTGTTGTGCGCGGCGTTCGAGTCGAGCGACGACGAAGAATCACTCATCCTCCATCGAGGCCGCGAGGCATTCATCATCATGAACCGCTATCCATATAATAGCGGACACCTGATGATTATACCCACCCGCCACACGGCGGACTTCCAATCGCTGACGCGCACGGAAGAGTTGGAATGTCTCGACCTCATCAAAGCCTCCGAGCGAGCCATCATGGAGCTATCGAAACCGCAAGGCTTTAATATCGGGATGAATCTCGGGCGCGCGGCCGGCGCCGGAATCGATGACCACTTGCACTGGCATATCGTCCCGCGC
>JADGPZ010000135.1 GCA_017882165.1 Candidatus Kapaibacterium sp. | reverse complement strand
CACTCTCGGACTCATCGCGGTGCTCTCGCTGCCGCTGGTCGCTCATGCTCAAACACTTCAGTGGCAGGCGACGAATGGGCCATGGGGTGAATCGGTTTCCGGATTTGTAGCAAAAGACAGCGTGATAATCACTGCGGGAACGACTGGGACCTATCGGTCACTCAACGGAGGCAGCGCTTGGCAGTGGGTCGCAGGACCATCCGGTCCTTTTGCGGTCGGAGATTCGATGATCTTTGCAGTCGGGAATGACAATGGAATCTACCGATCGAGTGATGATGGCGCAACATGGAGGAACGTGATTTCCGGATCCTTTTCAAGCGTAAGCGCAAGCGATTCAATTGTGATCGCACTGGGTGCCCCCATATTTAGGTCCACAAATTCTGGAGATTCATGGGATACCCTACCTCTTAGCGCCTTATCCATCCGCTCGGTTCAAGTGATTGTGGTGACTCCAATGAGTATGATCGCCGGAACAGACTCGGGCATGTATCGATCCACCGATACTGGAAAATCCTGGAACGAGATTCGTGGATTGATAATGGATTCAGACATCCGATTGATTGTTAGATCCCCTTCGATAATTTATGCAGCCGGAGGTGCGTACGCCTCATCAAGTTACTCTTTCTACCGCAACGTCTTCAGTTCGACCAACGATGGTCTCTCGTGGAGTCTTGCCAATCCGGTGCGTGCCGAGCAGGCCATTTCTGCTTTATGGGCGGATGATTCTACCCTCTATGCCATTGATGCATGGGAAACTCTGTTCAAGTCTACGGATTTGGGACTGTCATGGACAAGTATTCCGATTGGAGGTTCGTATGGCAATTTGTCGGCGGTTTATGGACGCGATCACCTACAGTTTCTCGCAACACGATCTGGCGTTCTTCGTTCGGTAGACAGCGGGACAACATGGGGCTTAGAGAATTGGGGAATCTACGCATACGGCTCTCAATCGCTCGCCGCTACGAGCGATGCCCTTCTTGTTGGCACAGCTCATTGCGGTATCTTTCGGAGCCCGAATGTCGGAGGAATTTGGATCGGGCAGGACACTGGGTTTCAGTTTTCAAATGATCCAGAATTCGATGTGAATGCCATAGCGAGTAGTACCTCCGGCGTGTATGTTGCAGCGTCGGGAGTACTGAGAACAAACATCTTCCGATCGACGGATAACGGGCAATCGTGGGCAGTCGCATCTCCGGATTTTGGAGGAGGCGTGCTTGGGCTAGCCTCCGTCGCAGATACGATCTATGTGGGGCTATTAAGCGGAGCTCAGCGATCAACCGATGATGGCCAGAATTGGGTTGCTTGCGGCACGTTGCCCGAAAACTTTGGTATTGTTTACGATCTCAAAGCTGCTCCGGGCGTGGTGTACGCTTCGGGAAGAGACAACCTATATCGATCCTTCGATTTAGGTAAATCCTGGACCAAGATAGATACCGGTAGCCTCGGTGGCGCTGGTGCACTCTATGCCGAAGGCTCAAGGGTGTATGCCGCCGTTGATTTGTCTCACGTGTATGGTATGCTCTTTCGATCCACCGACTATGGTTCGAGCTGGCAAAAGTTCACGACAATTCCTGCACCGATCGGGTCTCTCGTTGTGAATGGGAAGACATTCGTCGCCGCCACTCAGTCGGGCATCTACTACTCATCGGATGAGGGGGTTACTTGGAGTACCGAGAATAGTGGTCTTTCGGATAGTCTCGATGTGTACCCAATTCTCGTTATAGGCTCTCAACTTATTGCCAGCACCAGCTATCATGGTGTTTTCGTCGCGAGCTTACCACACGCGTCGGTTGATTTAACAATCAGAACTATAGGTCCGGATTATAATCTATTCCCAAATCCTACTCCCGATTTTGTTACTCTGCGATACGACGGGTCAAGCATTCCTGTCACGATCACCATTACCGATGTCCTTGGCCGTGAAGTTGCCTGGGCATTCACGCTGGAGCGTTCAACTGATAGAGCGCATGAGATCACGTTCGATCTCTCGCAGCTTCCGGCGGGGACGTACTTCGTGCGAATTGAGACGGGGGATGGCAGCGTGATGCGAAAGGTGATCCGGGAGTAGCGTTCTAAAAGAATTTTCAAAAAGCTGTGTAACAAATCGTCCGATTCGGAGTTATATACATGCTGGCATGGGCACCTACTAGATCGCGCGACCGATTTGTCTCACAGCAGTTTATTCATGAACTCCAAACAAAAAACAGAAATCAAAAGAATTTGCGCTGTCCTGCGGAATCAGTGAATGCGACTTGGAATCGGCATTGTTCATGAAGCACAAACGTACGCGCTGACTCAACTTGATTGCATGTCTTTCTGAGCGAAGAGAAGAATCGGTTGCCGATAGTGCATTGGCTTCGCATCAAGCGATTCCTTCGACAAGCTCAGGATGACGGTTTTTGAGAACGAGCTGCTACCGGCGACAGAACGGGCGAGTCGTTTGTTCAGCCGCCCGCTTGATTACTACCTCGCTCGCAATCCTCTGCGGTTTCGCGTTCATCGCTGGCTTCGTTGATGCCATCGTTGGCGGCGGAGGGCTGATACAGATACCGGCGGCCATTGTGCTGTTCCCGGGCATCCCAGTGGCGACGATCATCGGCACGACCAAGATTCCGTCGTTCTGCGGCACAAGCATGGCGGCGATGCAGTACTCGCGGCAGGTCACGCTGAACTACAAGCATCTGGGACTGATGGCGCTGATCGCGAGCGTTGCGGCATTTAGTGGGTCGCGCGTGCTGACGCTCGTGAGCAACGATTTTATTAAGCCACTCTTGCTTGTTGTGCTGACGGCGGTTGCGATCTACACGTACACCAAGAAGAACTTCGGAGTCCACACAGAGCAGGAGCATTCGGAGCGGGCACATCTGCTTTACATCATTGTGATCTCGCTTGTGCTGGGATTTTATGATGGGTTCATCGGTCCCGGCACGGGAAGTTTCCTGATCCTTGCGTTCATCACGCTGCTTGGCTTCGACTTTCTGAAGGCGAGCGCGACGGCAAAGTTCGTGAACCTTGCGACGAACACCGGATCGATCGTGCTCTTCATGGCGAGCGGGAAGATCATCTATAGCATCGCGCTTCCGATGGCAGTGTGCAATGCGGCGGGGGGATACTTCGGGGCAAAGCTCGCAATCCTGAGGGGCAACAAATTCATCCGGATATTCTTCTTGAGTTTGGTCGTTGTGATGATCGTCCGGTTTGGATATGACATTTTTTGGAAATAGCAAATGGCGGATGACCTAAAGACCAGCGCACAGCGCGAAATGGCCGAGCAGCAAAAGGCGATGCGGGAGATGGGGCCGTACATGTCGCTCGGCATCCAGTTGGTGGTGACGATCCTGGCGTTTTTCGGTCTCGGATACTGGCTCGACAACACGTATCACTCCGGGTCGCTCTGGCGGGCTGTCTGCACTTCTTTTGGTGCGTTTTCGAGTCTTGTGTACTTTGTTGTCACTGTGATGCGACTTTCGAAGTTAGAAGAAAAGCAAGCAGCGTCAAAAAAGGAAACGAAAGACGGCTGAAAAGCATTTGGTGCGCCGCGCATGAGCGATCATGCGCGTGCCGCACAGGAAAGGTAGATTTAAAGCCTTTCATTCGGCATGAAAGGTAACTTTGAGGTGGATTTCACGTAGTAAG
This sequence comes from Candidatus Kapaibacterium sp., assembly GCA_017882165.1. Lineage (GTDB taxonomy): Bacteria > Bacteroidota > Ignavibacteria > Palsa-1295 > Palsa-1295 > PALSA-1295. Next base: position 5,301 of record JADGPZ010000135.1, on the reverse strand, counting down.
CAGCAGAAATCCCCCGTCCATGTATAGAATTCAGAAAGAAAACGACAACTTGACTCTGAGACAGAAGCCCTCCGCAAGCGCGATCGCATTCGGGTCAGGTATGGCCGCCCCGAGAAGCGTCTCCGACATGCTGGCGAGCCAGGAAGCGAGCCGCTACTTCCTTCGGCACTATTTCCGGATGACGTTTGGCATCCTTGCCATCGGATCGCTCCTGATGTACTTTTTCGCCAGCCCCGCTTTCACTGCGGCGTGCTACTTCGGGATGGCCTTCCCGATCATTACGAGTTTCGTCAGCTTCCTGATTACCGAGTGGGCCTTCGAGCAGCCAAGCATGATGTTCTTCCTGGTGGCGATGATGAGCATCGTGGTACGCCTGTTTAATCTCCTGATTGCATTCTGCGTCGGCTACCTGATCCTCAAGATGAACGGCGCCGGCGTCATCATAGGCCTGCTCACGACTTACTTCGCCTATCTCGTGATCGAGATCGCGTACATCCACAATAAAGGCAAGGTACTCGGGCAATAATGGACGGCCAAGATACGACCGCACTAGCCCTCGCCCAGAGCGTCCCAGCAGAAGCTGCATCGACCACGATGCCCGCGAAGCCGAATGTCTTCAACGAAGTTTTCGGATTCCTTGGGAATCACCATTCGCTTGACTTCATGCCGCTCGGCAAAGTCCCGCTGCCGTACATGTTTTTCGATAATGGTAGCTTCCACTATTTTGGCAGTGAAGCGTCATTGCAGGCCAGCGGGAAATACACCAGCGAATCGAGTCCGGATGAACTGATAAGGAAGGGGAAAGAGGCTTCTCCGATTGGTGAAAAAGGGAACGCTCGTCGATTAGAAACGATAAAGGACTCCAAGGGTAATGTGGAGTATAAGAAAGTTGATTTCGATCTTTCGATCACCTCGAACATGTTCTTCCTTGCCCTCGCGGCAGTGATTTTGACAGTCATTCTCCGTATTTCTGCTGCGAAAGCGAAGAAATCGCTGATTCCGAAGGGGCTTCGCAATCTCGTCGAGGTTCTCATTGTGTTCGTGCGCGACGACATTATTACACCGAATCTGTCCGAGCCATACGCAACCCGCCTGTTGCCTTATTTTCTGACGGTATTCTTTTTCATCATGATGGTGAACCTCGTGGGACTCCTGCCGTGGGGACACACCGCGACGGGCTCGCTCGAAGTCACGGCAACGCTTGCGGTTTGCACGTTCTTTATCACTCAGTTTGTCGGTATCCGCTCGCAGGGCATCAAGACGTTCCTCTTGCACTTGACGGGCGGCTTGCATGAGATGGATCTTTCGATCTTCATGAAGATCTTCTTGCTGCTCATCATGGTGCCGATCGAGGTCATGGGACTCTTCACGAAGCCGTTCGCACTGGCGATTCGTCTTTTTGCGAACATGACGGCGGGGCACATTATTATCTTGTCACTCATCGGGCTGACGTTTCTCTTCAAGAGTGTGTTTGTAGGAGCGTTCGTGACCGTGCCGTTTTCGCTCTTCGTGTTTTTGCTCGAGATTTTTGTGGCGGTATTGCAGGCGTACATTTTTACGACACTTTCAGCAGTCTTTATTGGCATGATGGCGCACTCCGAGCATGATGAACATGTTCACGATAAGGACTTACCGCATCCGCCGGACGGCGATCATTTGATCGGGACGGTACACGCGTAGCAAAATGCGCATTCTTGCGTAGAAGCTTTTGACAGTTGCATTCACGATAACTTAAGGACAACAGATTACTATGAATCCAACAGGATTTGCATATTTGGGAGCAGGAATCGGAGCGGGCGTTGCGGTGCTCGGCGCGGGGCAGGGTATTGGCAAGCTCGTCTCGTCGGCGATCGAATCGCTGGCGCGTCAGCCAGAGATGGCGGGCGGTCTTCGCACGACGATGATTATCGGCGCGGCGCTCATCGAAGGTATCGCGCTCTTCGCGCTCGTTATCTGCATCATTCTCGCAACCAAGTAAGCGTGGTGTGGCGCATGCTTTAGCTTGCGTCAGACCTTGCGCAAGGCACAAGCTAAAGCATGTGCCACACGTGAGAAACTATGCTTGAAATCAACCCAGGTCTGACGATCTGGACGTTCATCATCTTCATCGGCCTCCTCATCATTTTGGGGAAGACCGCATGGAAGCCATTGCTCGCTTCGCTCAAGACGCGGGAGAAGGCCATCGCCGACTCCCTCGACCGAGCCGAGCAGGCGCGTGCCGATGCCGAGCGCCTGATCGCCGAGAATCAGAAAGAGCGCGTGCTGGCCGAAGAGGAAATCCAGAAATCGCTCCGCGAAGGACGGCAGTACGCCGAGCAAATGCGCCGTGACTTGGTCGAAAAGGCGAAGGGCGAAGCCGCTCGTTTGCTTGCGCAGGCTCGCGAAGAGATCGAGCACGATACGCAGCGTGCGATTCGTCAGCTTCGGACCGAAGCCGCCGACCTTGCGATTCTGGCAACTTCAAAGCTGCTCGACGAGAATATGGATCAAGAACGTCACCGCGCCGTCGTCAATAAAATGATCGCCGGAATGCCTGATAACCATCGCTCGAAAGTAACCGCATGAACCGCCGCATCGCCCACCGGTATGCCTTGGCCCTGATCGGGCTGGCGGAAGAGTTGTCCATTCTCGACAAAGTTGCCGAGGATATGAATTCCGTCGAGGAGACGATCCGCGAGTCGCGAGGTCTCCGGCTTCTGCTATCGAGTCCCGTTGTCACCCCCGACCGGAAGCTGAAGGTGTTGACAGAAATCTTTGGAAAGCAGCTCTGCGAGCAATCGCTGGCGTTCATTGCGCTCCTTATTCGCAAAGGCCGATCAGAATACCTATTCGCGACCGCTGAAGAATTCTTGGGGATGCTTGACGCAAAGCGTGGGATCCTTAATGCTCGAATCCGGAGTGCGAGCGCGCTCTCCGAGGAGCAACAATTGCAGGTGCAAGCCAAGCTGGAGCACATGACTGGCAAGAGTATCCGTCCCATGTTTGCGATCGACCCCGCGCTCCGCGGCGGTTTTGTTGCGCGCATCGGCGATGAGATGGTCGATGCCAGTCTCGCGCACCAGCTTGAACTTCTCCGTGAGGAATTCAAGCGCGGCGGTTCGCCGATTCTGAACTGATCGCAGTGCGTGTCCTGAGTGTCTGGGCTGTGGCTGCCATTCTCCTGTTTGCGCTGGGCGCACAGGCACAGCAGCCTGCTGTAAATGGGACCAATCGGACCAATAAGTCCTATCAAAAAAAGAAACCAGCGAAGCCATCCATAAGAGTTGTATCTGCATTCCGGCCGACCTGTAATCTGGATTCGAATTCTGTGGGATCATACTTCTTCCCCGCGAATCTCGGTGCGCAGTGGACGATGCGGACCATCTCCCAGATTCTGGACGTCCAAAGCAAAGTTTTGAAGACCGACACGACCTATAGCTACGAGCGGGTTACCAGCGATTCGAACCGGACGATACAAGGACTCCCCGTGCTGCGATGTGCTTCCTCGTTCCCCTATCGTGCCGGTGGCGAGGATAGCGCGAAAACAAACGATGTCGAGTATTATGTTGACGATTCGGTGATCGTCGCAGTCATCAACCATTCGGTTTCGAATAGCCTCAGTCACATCCTGCTGGTCAATCCTCTTCGACTTGGCGCGTCCTGGCGCGATGACGCCAATGATACGACCCGCACGAGGATTATCGCGCTCGACGAACCCGTGACCACGGTATTGGGGACATTTCCGCACTCCATTGTCGTTCAGTCGCGTCAAGGCTTCGGAGAACTATCGAAGTATTTTGTGAGTGGGACCGGCATAGTCAAGACCGTCTATCGGGGGATTTCTCCTCGTGAGAATGGATCGCTCGTCGTTACAACGGAGCTAACCAAGGTTGTTGCCGGCGATCCGAAACGGAGCATGCGGTTCCGATTTCCAAAGGTTGCAACGAAGCCAATTCTGATAGCGCCGAGTAAGGCGCGGCCGAGTATGGCTCGGCCGAGTACGGTGCAGAAAACGAGAATAAAAAAGAAGTAATCATGTCAGCAGTTCGTCCGGATGAAGTCAGTGCCATTCTTCGCCAGCAGTTAGCGGGGTTTGAGAAGGAAGTGGATGTCTATGACGTGGGCACCGTGCTCATGGTCGGCGATGGCGTCGCGCGCGTGTATGGCCTCTCGAAGGTCATGGCGGGCGAGTTGCTCGAATTCCCGAATGGCGTCTCGGGCATGGCGCTTAATCTCGAAGAGGATAATGTCGGCGCCGTGCTCTTTGGCGATGAAACCTTGGTCAAGGAAGGGGACACTGTCCGCCGTTCGGGCCGTATTGCTTCCATGCCGGTGAGCGATGAGATGCTGGGCCGCGTGGTCAACCCGCTCGGTATTCCGGTTGATGGCGGTCCAGAAATCAAGTCGGACAAGTTTCTGCCGCTCGAGCGCAAGGCACTCGGCGTGATGCAGCGCCAGCCGGTGAAAGAACCGCTACAAACGGGCATCAAGGCCATCGACGGGATGATCCCGATCGGTCGCGGACAGCGTGAGCTGATTATCGGTGACCGCCAGACGGGCAAGACGGCCGTCGCCATCGACACCATCATCAACCAAAAATACACGCATACCGAGGATGCCCAAAAGCGCGGTGTGCAACCAGTCTATTGTATCTATGTCGCGATCGGACAAAAGGCCTCGACCGTCGCAAATGTGCGGACGAAGCTTGAGGATCAGGGCGCGATGGCGTACACAACGATCATTCTTGCCACGGCCTCCGATCCCGCGCCACTCCAGTTCATCGCTCCATACTCGGGTGCCACGCTGGGCGAGCATTTCCGTGACACGGGCCGGCACGCGCTGGTGGTCTTCGACGATCTTTCAAAGCAAGCCGCAGCGTACCGTGAAGTTTCGCTTCTGCTTCGCCGCCCACCGGGACGCGAAGCCTATCCCGGCGATGTGTTCTATTTGCATTCACGCCTCCTCGAGCGCGCTTCGAAGCTCTCGAACGAATTGGGCGGCGGCTCGCTCACAGCGCTTCCGATTATTGAGACGCAGGCCGGTGACGTGTCCGCCTACATTCCGACGAATGTGATCTCGATCACCGATGGGCAGATCTATCTCGAACCGAATCTATTTAACGCAGGCATCCGGCCAGCCATTAATGTCGGTATTTCCGTATCGCGCGTCGGTGGTAACGCACAGATCAAGGCGATGAAGAAGGTCGCCGGAACGCTCCGGTTGGATCTTGCACAGTACCGCGAACTCGAAGCCTTTGCCAAGTTCGGCTCCGATCTCGATAAGGCCACGCAGCAGATGCTCCGGCGGGGTGAGCGGCTTGTC
>JADGPZ010000134.1 GCA_017882165.1 Candidatus Kapaibacterium sp. | reverse complement strand
AATGACGGTTGTACGTCGTGGCAGGCGCTGCCAGCATTCACTCGACGGTGGGTTGCCTTCGGATCGACAGCCGACACAATTTACACCACCGGAGGCGCAATCGAGATCAACGTCAGCGGTACGATTCAGAAGCAGGAAACGCTGGTGGATGTGATCAATCCCATTGTAGCAAGAAAAGGAAAAGTGTATTTTTTGGACAATGCCGTTATTAACGTTTCCGATGGAGCCGGAACAACCCGGCAGCAGCGTGGCACCGCAAACCTGGACTGCAACATGCTTGCGCTCGATTCCTGCGATCTTACTACTTTATACGCGGTCAACGAGCAGATCTGGCAGGTCTATCCAACGGATACCATTACCTCAATTTTTGTCTCTCGTGACGATGGCTGGACCTGGACATCGCAAAATCCGCACTCGGCCGGTTATTATAGCGGCAATCTCGCCACATCCAAAGCGGCAGTCTACACGCAGACGCAGGATGGCATCATCCGCTCGACCGACCATGGCGATACCTGGACGGTGATCGGTGGGCCGACTGGACCGCCCGATAACCAATCGCTTTGCGTCGTCGCCGATAGTATTTTGCTGGCGATAGATTCCCTCGGCTATATATGGCGGACCTCGAATGACAACGGTAGCCCGCCGCCGCCCGTCAGTACCGCTCCGATTCTGCTGACGACGGACACGCTCTTTGCGAACGACACGGTCTCGCTGTGTTTGGACACAATCACGCGGGCAGTTGCCGTCGAACGAATCTGTGGGACGAGTTCATTGCTTTCAGTCGCAATGTCGGGGTCGGACTCTGCGTCGTATCGCATCGTGAAGATTCAAACCTCCGGTTCGCCCCAATTCGACTCGGTATTCATCACGTATGCTCCCCGTGTCATTGGGAAGCATCAAGCGTCGATTCAACTCCATTATAGTGGGGATACGATCCTGACGGTACCGTTGGGAGGCTTCTGCGTGGCGCGGGGAGCGCCGAGATTAGTATCCAGTCCCGACACGATCTTTTCGCGCGACAGCATTTATCCATGCGATAAGCCTGCAATCGAAGCTCTTCTGATCGATCGGGTTTGTCCCGCACGAAATCTCCGCTCGATACACATTAGTGGCGTGGATTCGATGAAGTATACGATCGATACGGCCCTTTTCGTGTCGTCGTTGTTATCCGATTCGATTGTGCTACGGTTTTCGGTGTCGGATTCCGTTCTCTCTACCGGTGTGCTGGAAGTGCAGTATGACGATGGCAGTTCGATCAATGTCCCGCTGGCGGGCGTGGGGCACGCGCCACGGCTTCCGTGGGTGCTGCCGCTGCCGGATACGCTCTTTGGGCGCGACAGCCTCCATCCCTGCGATGCCCCGGTCCACGAGCATTTCTTAATCAATCGCGCGTGTCCGTTGCGGAATGTTCGCGCGCTCGTGATCTCCGGCATCGACTCCGCGAACTACGCGCTCGATACGCTTCAGTACCTGTCTGGTTCAGATATCGATTCGATTGCCGTGCGCTTCATGACGTATCAGCCGGGACATTCGCTTGGGACGATGCAGGTGATCTACGACGATGGCTCCTCGGTCTCACTGCCGCTAAGAGGGGAAGGGCTGCCCGAGCCGATTGTAAGTCTCGGCACCATGGATGTGCAGATGCTGGACACCATCGGCGGGGCGGTCAAGCTTCCCATCATCATCCAGCACAATCACGCGCTGACGGCCATCGACTTCCGGATGCGGTTTGATACCTCAATTATGTCGTTCGATTCAATAATCTGGCCGGATGGTACGAGAGACTCCGGATGTTATTCGACCGGCATTGGATCGGCGCACATCCATGTCACGGTCCGAGACGTCAGGGTGCCGGATACTGTCTATGCGCTCTTCACTTGGTATCCGACAACAATTGGACTCGACACCGCATACTTCGATTCCATCCGCACCACGCCCTCGACGTGCCTCATCCTTGCGGATTCTGCTGCGACCTCGATTATCTCCGGACCAGTCGCATGCGTTACGCCGCTTCTGACGAGCATGATTCGCTATGGGCAGATGCCGCTGCTGCGGATTCAGCCGAATCCGGCGTCACATGAAATCAAGATCAAAACGGCTGGGCACGTCGCTGATGCAACTCTGTCAGTCTGGGATGCCCTCGGAAGGAGAGTCTTCACAGGAGCGAGTAGCGAGACGCTCGATGTCTCAAGCCTGGCCGAAGGACTCTACTTTATCGAGTTGCAAAGCGGCGGCTACCGGGCGGGGCGGTTGCTAATAATACAACGCTAACTTAGGATCGGCAGCTCAATCACTGCCGGTTGCCGGAGGCCGGAATGCTCGTGCTGCTCGACGGTCGAGATGACGAGCGGGGTGAGATCGTAGAGGACATCGCCACGTCCCAGCATGGGTGCTGACCCCGCGTGGTGGGCGGCGACCCCGCCGCCCACATCGATCAACTCTCCAAACAACGTTGCGCTGTTCGAGCGGATGATTCGGACTTTGCGGCACTCGCCAACTTCGGCATCCACGCGGGGAAAGATGACCATCTTGTTCGTGTCGGTGCGGCCTTTCCATTCGTCGGCGTTCTTTTTCGAGCGGCCTTCGACGAGAACGGTGTGCTCGCGACCCACATCCAAGAGATTACGGCGAGTGGAGTGCTCGTTTTGCAGCGCGATAATCTCCTGCAGGCGGCGAGTCTTCTCTTCGAGCGGCACATCGTCCGGGAGTGTGCTGGCGGCGCGAGTATTCGGACGTTCCGAGTAGTTGAAGGTGTATGCGCCGTCGTACTCGACTTCGCGCATGACTTGCTTCGTCATCTCATGTTCCTCGACCGTTTCGGAGCAGAAGCCGACGATGATGTCAGTCGAGAGAGACCACCCCCCGCCCCCTCCTTGAAAAGGAGGGGGAGTAGATTCAGAGGCGCGGCGGATCATCTCGATGATCGACATGTAGTGCGCGCGCGTGTAGGTGCGGTTCATCAGCTTGAGTATTCTGTCCGAACCGGATTGTAGCGGCAAGTGAATGTACTTGCAGATGTTGTCATGCTCGGCCATGGTATCGACGAGCTTCTGGTCAAAGTCCTGCGGATGACTGGTGGTGTAGCGGATACGCGTGCCGGGGACGGCACGCGCCACGCTGGCCAAAAGATCTGAGAAGTCCGCGTGGTGGGTGCCGACTCCGGCGCCCAAATCCCGATAAGAATTCACGTTTTGTCCAAGCAGCGTAATCTCGCGGAATCCCTGCTGCTCCAACTCCTTGCACTCATCGAGGATAGAGCGGATGCTGCGCGAACGCTCGCGGCCGCGTGTGTACGGCACGACGCAATACGTGCAGAACTTGTCGCAGCCACGCATCACCGAAATGAATGCACTGATGCCTTCCGCACGGAAGGGGAGGATGTCGTCGTAGGTCTCGGTGCGGGAGAGCTTGACGGCGACGTGTGGACCGGGTTTTAACCCGGTCTCTGTCTCGTCGGGTTGAAACCCGTCCCACACGGAGTCCACCAACGCTGGCAGCTTCCGATACTCATCCGGTCCGACAACCAGATCGACGATCGAGCCTGAATTCTTTAGCAAGTCCTTGCGGAGATGTTCCGCCATGCAACCGAGCACTCCGACGACCACGTCCGGATTCCGCTTCTTGAGATTTTTCCAATGCGCCAGCCGATTCCAGACCTTCTCCTCCGCATTTTCACGGATGGCACAGGTATTCATAAAGGCGAGATCGGCGCCTTCCAGCTCGGTTACAGGCTCATAGCCAGCCTTGTGCAGCACGGACAGGACGACCTCCGTGTCGGCGACATTCATCTGGCAACCATACGTTTCAATATAGACCTTCTTCATCGCAGGCGATTTCATCTGGGCGGTAGAATCCGGGACGGGGGAGTCGGGTTCCGACACAGAATCAGCGGGAATCGTCCGAACGTTGATTTGCGAAGATTGTTGAGATGCTTTCGATTGGGGGTTCCATCTTCCCAATTCTGGTATTCTCCCAAATCAAGGTATCGCCACGTGGACATTTTCATCTCCTATTCCCGCCGAGACTCCGCGCAAGCCTTAGTGCTTGCCGAGCGGCTGCGTGCCAGCGGCATGGAAGTATGGATCGATCAGCACGGCATTGAGGCTGCGACGACGTGGTCTACCGAAATTGTCGGCGCCATCGAAGAGTGCAAGGCGTTCATGCTTCTGCTCAGCGAGAGTTCGGTCACGTCTGATAATGTGCTGAAAGAGTTGAGCCTCGCCTCGGAATCGAAACGCTCCATTGTGCCAGTCGAAATCTCCGCGACGGAGCTGCCTCGATCGTTTAAGTATCAGCTTGCGGGCATTCAGCGCGCGCAGCTCTCGGATTTCGAGGGGATTCTTCGCTCGCTTGCAAAATTGGGTGTGGCGCGAAGTGGCACTTCGCGCCAGAGTGGGGATGTGGACGAAGTGCCACTTCGCCCCACACAGCTGGATATGCGGAAGTCACTCATTATCCTTCCCTTCGAGGATCTCTCGCCGGCTGGTGAGGATAACATGTGGTTCGCCGATGGGTTAGCCGGCGAGTTGATCGACGCGCTCGGGCATATCAAGGCGCTGCGGATTCTGGACCGCAAGACGTCGCTCGGTCTGCGGAGAACGACGGTTCCGACCGTGGAGATCGGAAAGTTGTTCAACACCAGATATTTTGTCGAAGGCTCCGTCCGCAAGTTTGGTGACCAGATCAAGATATCCTGCTCGCTGTTGGACATCGAAACCGGCGATCGCCTCTGGCAGGAATCGCACAAGGGAAAGTTCGAAGATATTTTTGAGATTCAGGAATCGGTCGCGCAAAAGGTGGTCGATGGTTTGAAGCTGCACCTGACCAAGACAGAAAAATCATTACTTCAGGAGCGCGGGACCGAAAACGCGGAGGCATATGAACTCTGGGTTAAGGCAGGAGAATTCTTTAACCGCAATACGAAAGAAGGCTTACAGCTTGCGCGGCAGCTGAGTAGCGAGGCGATCAGGCTCGATCCGGGTTTTCGGGGTGGGTATGCTCTCAAAGCCGAGGCGCTCGCGTCATTCTGCCGGAGTTTTGGTCTCGATGCCGTGCTTCTGAAGGAAGCGGAAGAACTCGCCAACGAGGCGCTCCGGATCAAGCCCAAGGTGTCAGGGTCGTATAGTGTATTGTCGGAGATCTACTTCCTTCAGAACAGGCTGCCGGAAGCCGAAGCGGCAGCGATTGAAGCGGTTCGGATCGATCCCGAGTCGTTTCTGACGAACTTTGGTCTTGGCGGATTCTATCTCAACATCCACCAACACGCCAAAGCGATTCCAGTATACGAGAAGGCGGTCCGGATCAATCCAGAGAGTTTTCCTACGATCTCGAACCTCGTCATTGCGTGCATGGGCGCAGACGAGGAAGCCAAGGCCGCTCACTGGGCATCCATCGCGATCCCACCCTATGAGCGACATTTGAGGCTCCATCCGGAGGATGAGTCCGCGCGTGTGTATTATGCATTTCTGCTCTTTTACTCCGGTCGCATTGCCGATGCGCGGGAAGCCGCTCGGAACCTCGATACCATCCGGGATGGTCTCGTGCTTTTTAATGCCGCATGTCTCCATAACGTGCTCCAGGATTATGCAACGGGCCTTCGCACGTTTCGCAAAGCGATCGAATCGGGATATCGAAACATTCCGGCCATGAGAGAGATGCTGAGCGAAGAGAAGGAGGGACTCCTTTCGCTCGCAGGTACTCCGAAGTACGAAGAGGTGCGGGTGCTCGTCGAGAAGCTCGCGAATGAAATTACGGCATAAGCTAGCGCCGGATCACGTTCTTAGCCGATCCCCAAGTCCGCAGGAAAACCAACTACGTTCCACCTGATGTTGAATCGCTAACATGATACGAACAAATACACTCTGGAAAAGCCTCGCGCTCGTCGCCATGATCGGTTGTTCTTCGTTCTCGCCCGCGAGTGGCCGGACAGTCGATGCATCGAACCTCCTGAAGCCGCGACAGGCTGTGGGGCTTTCTGCTTCTATCTCTGTGCGGTACTACTACGTCGATAGCTCCGCCCTCGCAGCCATCGTCACGGGTCACGAGCACATGCAGCTCACCAATTTCCCGGGTGGAGCGGGCGGTGCCATCACGCTCGATCTCAAGCCCGCGCATTCGCCGATCGATGCGACGACGCAGTTTGTCGAGGGAACGTCCGCTGGGGACAAAATCATCGCTGTGCCTCAGTTTGTCGCCTATCGCGGCAAAGTGCTCGGCGAGCCGAACTCGCACGTATTCCTGACCTCGTTCAGCGGCAAGCTGTTGTGTTCGATTACCCGTGAGTCGGGTGATGTCTTTGTACTCGGTCCAGCCAAAACGCAGAGCGAATCGGGCCTGCACATTCTCACCCGCGAAAGCGATCTGCTTGCCACGACCGAGTTTGCGCCGTTCAACTGTCTGGCCGATGGGCTCGCCCAGCCGAACGCGCTGATTCCGACCGGCGAAGTGCAGCGCCCTACCGGCAACCGTGATCCAAAGGTCACCTCGACACCTTCCACGCTGCTGCAAACGGACATAGCCATTGAAGCCGATTCGTGCTTTTTCTTCGCAGCCGGCAACACGATGCCGTCAGTGCTTGGCTACATCGCATCCCTCTTCGCCATGTCGAGTTCGATCTTTGAAGATGAGGCGAATATTACTTGGCATCTCTCGTGGATTAAGGTCTGGACATCCGGCGATCCCTACCACGTTGCGGGCAATGCGTATGGCTTGGAGCCACTCGTGCCAAACTACTGGAAGGCACATTACGCCGATGTTCCACGCGATCTCGCGCATGTGATGACTTCCATCGGATATGGTGGCGGTGGTTTTGGCTGGTTCTCGCTCTGTGACACCAATTGGTCCTACAGCGTCAGCTCGCCGCAGACGGGGCACCAATACCCGACATTTGCCTTTACGTATGATGCGTACATCGTCGCTCACGAGATCGGACACAACTTCAGCCTCCGGCATTCGCACAACTGTTGGTGGGATCCGCCGCTCGATACCTGCTTCACCAACGACGACACATCGAAACTCGGCTTGATACTTGGTGATGCTTGCAATGGCTTGCCGATCACGCCACGGAAGAACCCCGGCACAATCATGAGTTACTGCCAGAACGCGAACTATGCGATCTCCGGTGACTTTGGTCAATATCGGGTTGATATGACATTCAGCGCTCGCGGCGGCGATTCGCTTCGCAAATTTGCAGAGCTTACGCCATGCATCCAGCCGCCGGTGGATACGACGCTGATACTGCTCTCGCCGCGTGGCAGCGAGTCGTATCGTGGCGACTCCTTGGTCCCGATCCAGTGGACGTTCGCTCACCTCGATAGCGTTGCGCTCGAGTACTCGCCAAACAGTGGCTCGTCATGGGTGACTATCGCGTCATCGCTCCCGGCTGCGGACGGAAAGTACATGTGGAAGGTGCCGAACGTCAACTCGCAGAAAATGGCCGTCCGCGTTGTGGATGCGCAACAACGCACGCTGGCGGATACCAGCCTGCTCTTCTTCGCCGTCACTTCAAACGCCGGAGTTATGGAAGCCACTCGCCCTGCCGATATTTCCATCTCACCCGATCCGGCGCAAGAATCGCTGACGATCTCATCGCACGATCGGAGTGAAATTCCGTACGAAATACTGAACGCGAGGGGAGTGGTAGTCCGGTCGGGCAGGGTGGCCGTTGGCGCTTCCGGGAGCGTTTCCATTAGCCTTGAAAACCTGCCGGCTGGAACCTATTTCATGCGCACCGCGTCAGGTGATGCACAAGTGTTTCCATTCATTCACGTTAAGTGAAATTGCTCTCCAAACTTCCTTCTTCTCTGTTAGTCGTCGCGTTGATTTTGGTCTGCGCGTTTCAGGCTAAGGCCCAACCTCTGCAAATCGGTGCGAATGCTGGGACGGTCGATTCGTGTCTCCAACAGTGGGGCGCGAAGCCCCAGGCAGCGGAGCAAGGAGATTCCTCTTGTCTGGGTGCCAAGTTCTGGAACCTGGATGGTCATATGCTGTATCACATGGACACCACCCAGCGGCTGACAAAAGTCGATTGGCTGACCTACATGCCGGTGGCCAAACCACGCGTCGATAGCATCGCCAAAGACCTTGGAAAGTCTCTCGGAGCGCCCCCCGCCCGCGCGAGAGATGAGCATGGTGTCTATTGGATCTGGGATAACGAAGAGATTCACTATATGCTCGGCTACGATCAGGGGACGGTGCGATTGCTCGAATTCGAGGATCAGAGTTCGTTAGAAGCATGCTCGCTCGGGCATTAGTGGGTCCCAGGGTGAACTAATTCCGATTGAAGAATGATGAATGGTGCGTATGAAACGCACACTCATCTTCTCCGCTTTCCTCCTTCTTCATTCCTTAGTTTTCCTTCCAAACGCGAGAGCGCAGTTCTGGCATGCACTGCCACCGATTGCCACTGACACCCGAGTCGGCGCGAGCTTCTCGCAGGACGAGAAGAAGGTCTTCTATCTCTCGGATGGCAACGTCTTCAGCTTGGCGATCGCGGACAAGTACAGCCGCATCACCGCTACGCCAGGCATGACACCGACGCCAGTCACGAAGTTTTCCGATAACCCGATCGTCCGGTTCTTCCATCTGGTAAACCGTGCAGAGATCGTCTTCATGAGGCTGGCCGAGAATGGCAAGGACTATCACATCTACCGCATGGCCGACAACGGCACGGGCACTCCGATGGATTTAACTCCCAGCGTGGGCGCTGGCTGGGAAGCGAACTCCGAGATGATCGGTCTTTCCTACAACGGCCGTTACGTGTATTACACTGCGAACAAGGTCCACAAGGACAAAGTCGATTGCTATCGCTATGATACGCAGCAATACACGAGCGATCTCGTCTTCCCGAACGACCGCGACTGGAGTGTGCTCTCGTGGACGCGCGATCAGCGGAAGATCCTCATCGAGCGCCCCAGTTCGACCGGCACGCTGATGACGTACGACATCGAGTCGACCGAGCGCACGCGCGTCTCCGATCCG
>JADGPZ010000238.1 GCA_017882165.1 Candidatus Kapaibacterium sp. | reverse complement strand
ATGCTCATTCACCGTGACGGCGCGACCATCGTCCCGACCGGCCGCACGAAACTTCGCGGCGGGGACGTGTTGGTTTTACTGGCCGATCAGGCGGATATTGATAACCTGACGACTATCTCTTCGGCAACTCGTTAGGATCGATCTGCATGGTGCTGGCTGGGGTGTTGCAGCCTTCGGGACCGTTGTCGATCAAGCCGTAGGTGATGGTCAGGGTTGGCAGCAAGGTGTGGATCTCAGTGCCGCCCGGCGTTGACGCCTGTATGCCATAGTAGGCTTTGTCCATGCTCGGGAGTGAGTCGGCCGGGTTGTTGAGATTCGGGAAATGGTACGTGGCGCTCGAATCGTGCTGAGGCGATGGTGTCCGGAAGAGGACAGTCTGCCCAGCTGGAACGCGCTTCGTGATGTCGAATCCTGCTATGTACCCGAGGTTAAAATAACGGACACTTAGGGTAAAATCATCATCGGTCGAGCCGTTATTCTTGATGCCGAACGTGTAGATCGGGTAATACGCAGAATCAGAATTTCCGCTGCCGGTGGGGGTAAAGACATCGAGATCGCGGCCAAAGGTCTCCTGAAAGAGCGAGTCGATCACGAGTGGTTGAGAGTCCCGGTGGCCGGGCTCACAGCACGATGCCAGCCAAACGCTAAGGAGAGCGAATGAGATTAGGAGTGTGCGGCGTCCGCCGCTGCGGATGTTCGATGAAAGATACGATGTCAAGACTAATCCTTCCTGCGAAAAAGAACGTGAGGCAGAATTCGTGAGCCGAACGACCGGGCTTCTAATGCCACCCGCCATGTCAATACGATGCCGACAAGGAGTAACAGTAAATTGCCGCCCCACATGCCCCAAAATGGCGTAATGACCTGCCGGTCCGCAAGCTTCTCGCCGCCGATCAGGAAGATCCAATAGAGCACGAAAAATCCGATGGAGAGTCCCACACCCGCTCCCACGCCGCTCCGTTTCGCCAGCGCGCCGAGCGGTGCGCCGATCAGCGCGAAGATGATGCACGCCGAGGGAATCGCGTATTTTTTGTGGACCTCCACCATATAGCTGTCGATGTCATCCTGCGTGCTGCGGATCATCGAGAGGTCGTTATCCACCTGCATTGAGTGCTGCAAAAAGTATGTGCGCATGTTTGCAATGAGCGTACCATTCGCTGGCGCCATTTTCGGCGATGCGTTACTCGTGAGATCGCGCGCATACTCCAGGAAGTGATCACGCGTCTGCACCATCTGATGCGCAAGCATGGTGTCACGAGTGTGTACGTATTTGAGGAGATCGTGCGCCGACAGCTCACGGCCGCTCCGCTCCGACTCACCCTCGTGCATAAAGTCGTATCCGGTCGCTGGAACCTGCACGACATACGTACCGAAGTGCCCGCGACGATACTCGGCGGGTTGATCGGCGAACTGCTGGTGGATCTCGCCGTCGCGCAATGTGAGAATGATATTGCGAAAATCCGGCGTGAAGGCAAGATGCCCAAATCGAGCTGTCAGCACACGCGTTTGGCCTGGTTGCGCGTGATCGTAAATCGTCACATCTTCGAGATCGCTTGTTGCCGGGCGGGCACGACGAGCGAGGATCGAGTACCCCGGAATCTCGTCCTCGGTCGTAAACGTCCCCGGCTCGACGACGAGCGTCGGCTTCTTGCGCTGGATGTCGGACATCAGGTCCTTCGCCCGGTGGTTTGCATCTGGGAGAATGATGTTGTTGAACTGCAAATCGAATACGCCGATCAGCACGCTGAGCACGACCACCGGGACCATCATTCGCGCGAGCGAGACACCAGCGGCCTTCATCGCGGTCAACTCGTTCGAAGCTGCCAGCGACCCGAAGGCCATCACACCGGCCACCAGCACCGCCATTGGCACGGCGAGCACGACCATCCAGGCAAGATTGAATGCGATGAGTTGAAGAATCGTCCAGACATCAAGACCCTTGCCGACGATGCGATCGATGAACCGCATCAGGAACTGCAACAGGAAGACGAACATGATGACCGAGAGCGCAAGCAAGAATGGCGGCGCCGATTCGCGGACGATGTGATCCCACACACCCATCGAGGGCTTCCACCACCGTATCTCAAGCGTCGGGCGCTGATCGGAAGAGTCTATCACACCCATCCAACACCTATCGGCAGCTTGAAATCCCGTTTGGCATGACAATAAAATAACGACCTTACTCGTTACAATGAGACGTTTTCGGCATTCTTAGAATAGAGTTCACACATATTATCTCACCTTGGTCGCACGTTTTCGATTTCTTGGAGCATCGTTCATCGTTTGGGCTGTCTGTGCTATTGCGCCCAGTCTTTCTATGGCGGGGATTCATCGCACCGATAGTCCAGCACCCACGCTCGATCCACCCGATTCGAGCACGGCGGTGGTCTCCGGCTTCGTCCGGGACTCGACAAGCGGCGAGGCAATTATCGGGGCGACGGTGCGCGTGCGCGCGCTGAAGATTGGCGCGATCGCGAACAAAAGCGGATTTTACTCGCTGCATATTCCCGGCGGTGAGCCGATGCTCATTGAAGTTTCCTCGCTCGGATTCCGGACGGTTACCATGAAGCTTACACTCAACGCCGGTCAGGCGACACAGCGAAACTTCATGCTCGCGCCGGTTAGTCTTGGAGGAGCGGAAATCACCGTGGAGGACGATGCCGAGCGCCAGCGTCAGGAGCCGCAGGTCTCGCGCGTCATGATCGAGCCGCGCATGGTGGCAAACCTGCCCAAGGTCGGCGAGGCCGATCTCTTCCGAATCCTGCAATTGTTGCCGGGCGTCCAAACCTCCAGCGAGATTTCGAGCGGTCTCTATGTGCGCGGTGGCTCGCCAGACGAGAACTTAATTCTGCTCGACGGTAGTGTCCTCTATAATCCCTCCCACTTCTTCGGCTTCTTCTCGACGTTCAATCCCGATGCCATCAAGAATGTGGAGTTTATCAAAGGCGGGTTTCCGGCCGAATTGCTGAAGAATTCGGCGTCCACCTTGGCATTGTCGAAGCCCGACATGGCGC
>JADGPZ010000237.1 GCA_017882165.1 Candidatus Kapaibacterium sp. | reverse complement strand
AAAAGTCCGGCCAACACCGGCGCGCAACCGGCTGAACCCGTCGCCGATCCCTATTTCGGCGGGCATGTCCGCATGTTCTTCTGGATTTATTTTGCCATGACAGGCTTCCACGCGCTTCACATGATCATTGGTATCGGCATTTTGCTGATGCTGGCATGGCAAACGAAGCGCGGTAAGTTTTCGCGTGAGTATCACTCGTATATCGAGTTGACCGGACTCTATTGGCATTTTGTCGATGTCGTCTGGATCTTCCTCTTCGCGCTTCTTTATCTTGTAGAACGGCATCCATAGCATTATGTCAGAGCACATCGTACCCAAGAAGACCTATTACATCATCTTCTTCGCGCTGATGGCGGGCACCGCGCTCACCGTCGCTGCCGCGTTCGTGAACCTCCACAACTTCAATATTGTGGTCGCGCTCCTGATCGCCGGTGCGAAAGCATTCCTTGTCGTAATGTTCTTCATGCACGTCAAGTATTCGACCAAGCTTACGAAACTCTGGGTCGCGGTCGGTTTTATTTGGCTATTCATCTTGCTTGCGGTCACGATGACGGACTACCTCACACGCGCCTGGCTGACTTACAAGCCATAGGCTACACTCATACGGTTCTCGCTGCTTTTGCCGATCGGTTTGGAAGCACCGTTGGAGCTCGCCTGTTCCGTGCGCCGGGACGTGTGAATCTGATTGGCGAGCACACGGACTACAACGATGGGTTCGTACTTCCAGTAGCAATTGACAAGCAAGCGATCATTGCGGCACGGCCTCGCGATGACCGAATGGTCTATGTCCATTCCGTCAACTTTGTCCAAGACGTCCACTTCGATCTCGACGACATGCTTCCGAGAGCGCATGGCCACTGGGCGAACCTGCTCGAAGGCACCGCGCGAGTTCTCGAAAGCAAAGGCCATCGGCTTCGCGGTGCCGACATTGTCATCGACTCCGATATTCCGATCGGTGCGGGACTTTCCTCCTCGGCTGCCGTTGCAACGGGTGCAGCATTTGCATTGCTCTCGCTCGCAGGGATTCCGATTGATCGCCTCGCATTGGTGCTTGCTTGCCAGCAGGCTGAACACGAATATTCCGGAGCCTTGGTCGGCATCATGGACCCATTCATCTGTGTGAACGCGCGGGAGGGTGCTGCGTTGTTGCTCGATTGCCGGTCGCTTCAGTTCGAGGAAGTCCACATTGATACAAGCAATTATGCACTTGTGGTCTGTGATACCGGCATCAAGCACGAGCTTGCAGCGTCCGCCTACAACGATCGCCGCAGGGAATGCGAGGAAGCAGCACGCCTCATGGGAGTCACAGCATTGCGGGATGTGAGCCTAAACGAGTTTGAATCGACAAAGGGGCTTCTCTCCCCACTATTGCAGAAGCGAGCGCGGCACGTCATATCCGAGAATGCACACACGATTGCCGCCGCCCAGGCGATTCGCGACAACGATTTCGACCTCATGGGTCAGCTTATGTGGGAATCGCACGCATCGCTCCGTGATGACTTTGAAGTGAGTTGCCGCGAGTTGGACATTCTTGTGGATACCGCTAAGACGATCCCCGGTGTGGCCGGTATGCGCATGACAGGTGGCGGGTTCGGGGGCTGCACAGTCAGCTTCGTCGAGCGCGGACGGATCGACGAGTTCTCGGTGAGAATGATGCGAGCGTATGAAGAGCAAACCGGCCGCACGCTCACGATCCACGAGTGCGAAATTGTAGGCGGGGTGTCCGAACTGTGACTCTCGTGATTCCGATGATTCGTTTAGGGGTTGAATCATCTGAATCACTACAAGCACTCAAAGCTCAACTCAGACCGTCGCGATGCAGCCGGTTATTCTGGCGGGGTAGTATTACCGAATGCCGGTATCGTAATTCAGCGTATCGTAAACCGTCGTATTGGCAGGTACGATCGAAGTTACCGATGCTCCCGGTCGCGGCAAGCCCGAATTCGAATATTGCTGTGGTGTGAGTTGATAGGTGTCGGCTGCCACTTTGATGTAGAACTTGCCGGCGCTGTCGCTTACAACCGTCGCATTGAAGCTTCCGCTGGAATTCGCGATCGCGATTGTCGCGCCAGCGAGTGGCGCGGTGTTAGGCACGCCGATGCGCGTGACAGGCGAGATCGGCCCTTTGAGCACGAGGCCGCTAATTGCCGTTGTATCCGTGGTTCCGGGATTCACTGCGTTGTTCCGGCACGCGGCGACGAGCGCGACGATGCATATCAATACTGAAACCGTTGATGCATGCTTCATGGATGAATACTCCTTTCTATTCATCTGAGACTTACAAATTTGGAAGCCGATTAGTGTCCGTTGCGAAATTCAGAGCGGTAGGGTCTCGATCACCGTATTTTTGCACCAAGGTCACGCTTGGCCCGGTCGTGCTCAGCGCGCACTTCTTGTCTGAAACGTAAACATATATCGACCACGTATGAAACTTACAATCGCAGTTACCTTCTCGCTCTTATTGGGAGTAGCGGGCGTCACAACGGCCAACGCGCAAGCGCCAGCCGATACATCACGCCCTCCACCGCAGGGCAACCCACTCGCCCTGTTCGAGCATCCGAAAAACCTGAAGGTGCTGCCAAAGCGCATTTCGCCGAACGACCTCCACGAGACGATGCGGACTTTCTCCCGCTCACTCGGCGTGCGGTGCGGTTTTTGTCATGTCCCGCTTAAATCTGAGAGTGATAAGCCACCCAGCCTCGACTTCGTGAGCGACTCTAAGCCGGAAAAGCGCAACGCCCGCAAAATGATGCTTATGGTCGACGACATCAACCACAAATATTTGAAGAAGATGGATAAGGGATTCGAAACGCTAACTTGCGTCTCCTGCCATCACGGCAGCCCGAAGCCGATGGTGAGCGTCGATTCGTTGCCGCAGCAGCCGAAGAAATAATCGGCTGCTTAGGCTTCGCTCTTCAGGAGCGCCACAATGGCATCTACATTCTTCTTCGCATCGCCGAAGAACATACGGGTGTTCTCCTTGTAGAAGAGGGGATTGTCGATGCCGGCATAACCGCTTGCCATCGAGCGCTTCATCACGATGCAATGCCGCGCCT
>JADGPZ010000133.1 GCA_017882165.1 Candidatus Kapaibacterium sp. | reverse complement strand
CGACCACGCCGCCGCCAGCATCCACATAGTCCGCCAGCACGTTGCCAAAGGCGAGGTGCTTGGCGTTCTCCTCGATCTGTCCCCGCCATCGTAGGCATACGGCTTCATAATCGCTCGCGGAATAGATCACCGGAATCCGGTGCAGCGACTCACCCGCGAGTTGGAATGTAGGATTCGTTTCGTTCAGATGGCTGATTCCATATCGCTCTGCAAGTATATCAAGTAGCGATGCGGCGGCTTCGAGATTCTGCGATTCGCCACTTGTGAAGCCCAATCGTTCGAGCAGCAGAAGCACGGGCACGAACGAGTATGCGAATGCGGCGCGCGGCATGAGTCCTTCGCGGAGTGGAAGAACTGGCACGCCAAGCGCTTTCGCACGGTCTGCCAGCTTGCCTCCGGTGGTAGCGCAAACAAGCGAGCACTTGCGCCGCGCTGCTTCCTCGAACACCGCAAGCGTCTCCTCGGTATTGCCGGAATAGCTGGATGCAATCACGAGCGTTTGCGCATCGGCGTATGCGGGTAATTCGTAATTGCGATTGACAATTAGTGACACGCGGAGTCCGGAGCCGAGGTAGGACCGCACGAAATCGCCCCCGATCGCCGAGCCTCCCATGCCAGCAACGATAATCTGCTTCACATTTTGCGGGAGCGCAACGCCTTCGAGTGCTTTGTTGGTCAGCGCAATGGCCTCGCGAATGTGGCTTCCCATCGCCGCGATATTCGCGGCCATGCCGCTCTGGTCGATGCGGCGAATGTCGTCCGGGGTGAGTCTGTGTGTAAAGCTCATGGTTTTGCGAGTTGTTTGCGCAGAGCTTCGATCTGCGTGAAGCGTTCGTTGGCAACATCGGCGAGCGAACGGTCGCGGTCGCTCATGTCATCGAGGCTGGCCCCGAGATCGGGCTTGAACTTGAGGGCGGCATCGACGAAATCGCGCGCGCGATCTCGTTCACCGCGCTTCAGCAATTCCTGCGCGTAGATCACAAGCGGCATCGCTTGCAGCATCCGGGAGTCGTCGGTGTAATAATTTCGCTTACGATAATTCTTGTCGTGCCACTGGAGCTTGGGCACCGGCGCTTCGATCACCGTGTCGCGCGGCACGAGTTGCCACAGGAGCCCGGCTGGTACGGGCTTCAGGTGTGGCGCGAATAGATCGTCTTTCTCGTCCACCATCTCCTGAGTGATAAAGATTGGCCGGTCGCTATTGCGCTCGACAAGCGCGCTGGTAAATTTCTCGTATGCCGGTGCGATCCCGGCTTCGTCGAATTTGTCGCCGCGATCGAAGGCCCAGAGATATTTCAGAAATGCGTCTTCCTCTGGCTTGATGCGCCGGAAGACTTCCGGTGCGCGCTGCGCAAGTTGCGCGTAGTACCACGGCCGGTCCCGGAGCATTGCCTTGTCGATCACGAGCACATCGGGCCGGATGTGCTCGACCATTTGATAGTAGAACGCCCCACTGACCCAAAAATCCCACAGCGTCGAAAACACGATGGCGTTCGGCGGCAAATTCGTCAGCACGTTCTTCGTCATATCCTCGACGAAGTAATTACCGCTCTCATCGACTTCCGAGTAATTCGCGCCAATCTCGATTGCACCAAGGACAACTGCTGCCGAGACAAGGATCCAGCCCTTCGATTCCGTCCGAATCTGCTTGACAATTGTGATCAGCCCCGCCCCGACCCACAACGCCACCGCGAGAAATGCGAGCAGGAAGTACGAGTCGATATCGTGGATGTCGTAGTTGATTGAGTAGAAGAGGCAGCCAAAGAAGAGCAGCAATGTGAACATCAGTATGTGTGTTCGCCGCGCCGTACCACTCATGAACATGCCATAGATGCCGGTAAGCGCGAGCAGTGCTCCTGCAATCGTGAACTCGCCAGGCACGCGATGCCAGAAGTACGACCACTGTTTCGCTGCAGCGCCGGTGCCGGTGAACATCCAGATTTTGTACTGACCTCCGGTGATGTGCCGCAGGAACGCACCGAAAGTCGTTGGATGGCCCCAGTCCATTGGCGGGTACATCGCGGAGCGAATCGGCAAGTAGAGATACACCGCAAGACCGGCCAGGAAGAATGGTGCGAGATGCAGGATACGCCGCCAGGCAAGCCGAGCAAATCCATAGCGCGCAAAGAACATATAGAGACACGCTGGCGCAAGGAGCACCGTCGTCATGTGGTTCGCAAAGCTGAGCGCGAGGATCAGCGCGAATAACTTCCCGTCCCTTCCCAATTTGTCCGTTTCTTCATTGCGGAGCATCCGCAAAAAGAATGTCAGCACGATTGGCACCAGAAAGAGATGCACTGGATACACCTCGATCGAGGTGGACTGCGACCACCACGTTGAACTAAATGCCGCAGCAATGCCGGTTGCAAACGCAGCAAAGAGCGCAAGTTCGTGCGGCGTTTCTTTGATGGCAGGCTCGATCTTCGCTGGGATTATCTTTACAGGCGCCTTTCGCAGCGCCGGCCCTTTTGCCCCTTTCGTCTTCTGTGTCCCTTTGGCCGCGGGTCGGGCAGCGCGTGCCGGCATCCAGAACCGAAAGACTTCATACGACAGCATCACCATCCCGCCAGCACCGAGCGCCGTGAAGAACGCAGCCATAAGATTCATCCGCAGGATGACGCTGCTCACGATCGGAAGATGGGCAAATACCCAGCCGATGAGTGTGAAGAAGGGATAGCCCGTCGGATGACAAATGCCGAGTGTCCAGCATGCGGTGGTTAGCTCGCCATCGTCGATAAAATCGACCGTCGGAGCAAGCGTGAAAAGATACACGACGAACGCGCTCGCGGCGACGAGCGCCGCTAAAACAATCGGACGGGAGAAGAGACGTGCCATGGTCGCGGTGGGCAACAGCATGATTCGGCGTTTTGTCTCAGAAACACGCGGAGCATTCTTTCGTGTTAGGCTCCTATGAAGATCCTCTCGCCTCTCCTCATTGCCTCGAAGCGGCTCGGTCCGCTCGGTGCCGTGGGATTGGTCTGCCGGAAAGCCGCCAAACACAATCGCTACCGAGCGATGCTCCGCGATGTCCCCAAAAGCGCTGCCCGGGCCGCGCTTCTCCCATTGAAATGGGACCCGGCTGATCTCGACCCGGCGGAGCCCTCGATCATCGAGAAGGCAAACAATCTTCTGCAAAACCGCAATCGCATATTCTCTTGGAAGTACGAACTTTGGAGCACCGATCGTACCTGGGAATACGATCCAGTCGAGAAGAAGCACTGGCCGCGCCGACACTACACCGAGTCGCATCTGCACACCGCCGACACGCCGCGCGACGTGAAGATCGTCTGGGAGGTCAATCGCTTCGTTGAATTGCCTGCGCTTGGTCAGGCTGCTTGCATCACGCGAGACGAAGCGTACGCTCGCGAAGTCGAGAAGCGATTGCTATCGTGGATCGAGCAGAACCCGTTCGCCAATTCGATCAATTGGGCAAGTGCGCTCGAAATATCGATTCGGCTTCTTTCTTGGACGGCAACGCTCGTTATGCTCCGCGAAGCTGGCTGCGCGCTCGAAAAGAATCCATTGATCGCGCGCTCAGTCTTCGAGCAGGCCGCATATCTCGCTGCCGATCTCTCGACGGACAAAGTTGTGCCGACGAATCACTTGATCGGTGAGGCAGCGGGGCTGTTTGTCGTTTCCTCGATCTGGGACTTCCCGGCATCGAAAGAATATGCGGACCGAGCACGAGCAATTCTCGAGCGCGAGATCATCCGCCAGACTTACTCCGATGGCGTGACTCGCGAGGCCTCGAGTTGGTACCACCAATTCGTGACCGATCTGTTCGATCTCGCTGAGCGCGTTGCTTCGCGGGGAGGACGACCGATGAGCGAATCGTATCAGACGCGCCTCTCGCAGATGAAGACCTATGCGGCTGCCCTCACAGTGAATGGCGCGCTCGTCCGTTACGGGGATGCGGATGATGGGCTGGCGATTGCCTTGAACGAGCATTGGAAATCGGGGATCTTCGGCCCCGCCACAACAACGGCAACCCCCGAGTCCGGGCTGTTTCCCGACGCGCGACATGCCGCGTTTCATGTTGGCGCGTCGTTCGCGTTCGTTCGCGCGGGCGAGTTCGGCATGGGCGGCGATGGGTTCTCCTCGCACGCGCATGATGACTTCCTCAGTCCGATTGTGTTTCTCGATGGACTACCCGTGCTTGCCGATCCCGGTACGTTCGTCTATAACGGCAACCGTGATGGGCGTGCAAAATATCGCGGGGCCAATGCGCATAACGGTCTTGTCATCGGGGCTGACTCGGGCGCAATTCAAAAGCTCAACTTCGGTTGGCAGCGTGTACGGCCCGATGCAATCATCCTTGAATCGTCGAAGAGTGAAGATGCGGCGATGGTTATCGGACGGTTCGGCGAGTGGCCGGATCATACACGAAGAATCGACCTGACGCGAACAGGCCTCGACATCGCGGATACATTTGAGAGCACTCCCGGCTTGGCGTGTGAGTGGCGATTCCATCTCGATCCTATTTGGAAGCATCGCTCGAAAACGGAGAAAGGCTACGCCTTCGAAACACACGATGGCGACCGGCTGGAAATCGTGTGCGTTGGTCCATTCGAAACCTCCACAGTCGAACAGTATGACTATTCACCATCTTACGGTGTTGAGCATCCTGCCATGATTCTCCGCCTTACGACACAACGTCCGCACGGTGCGTACTCGGTTCACATGACTGTGGATCGCGCCGCATGAATCTCTCCGAACATCTCAACAGCGGCATCTGGACCGTCGCCGATAAGGTGCTCTTGCTCCTGTATGGCTTCGGTGTAATCATCCTCGTTGCGAACGTGCTTCCCCCCGAGGAGTTTGGAGCGTTTTCCCTCTTTCAGTCGATCTTTTTGATCCTCGGTGTCCTTGCGGACTCGATCTTCCTCCAGCCCATGGTGAAGTTCGCCAGCGAGCATGAGGCCGAAGTACCGGAGGTGTTGGCCGGAAGTTTTAACCTCTACGTGAGTTCGATGCTCGTGAGCGGCTTCATCTTCGCGGGGTTTGCGGAGACACTCGGCACGATGTTCCGCAGCCCGGAGCTCACGCGGATGATGCCACTCCTGACAGTATTCATTGCGTTGACTATCTTTCGCAATGTTGGTATCCGGTATCAGCAAATCTTTCTTCGCATCAACGCCATCTTTTGGATCGATCTCGCATTCTTCGGGCCGGTCCTGATTCTGACCGTCCTCGCGAACGCGCTCGGCATGTTCCATACCGCGATGGACTTCCTTATCCTGAACCTGATCGGCGGCGGGCTATCGAGCATCGTCGCAATCGGATTCTGCGCTCGCGCATTTCGGACGATGCCGCTCTTCCGCGTGCCGCGCCAGGAGTATTCGCGAATGATGTCGTTTGCCAGATACCAGGCTGGCACCAGTGCGCTACTGACGCTCCAACAGTGGGCCGATGTCCTCATTGTCGGATTATATTACACGCCGAGTGAGGTCGCCGTGTATACGGCGGCCAAGAACATGTATCGCTTCTTAGACGCGGTCCGCGAGGGTGCAACGCTCCTTGTGGTGCCGCTGACTTCGAAGCTCTACACGCAGGGCGACTTTAAGGGACTCTCGAATCTGATCGAGAAGATGCTCTTTATCTCGTTCGCCGCACTGGTGCCGCTCTCGCTGGTGCTCGCGCTGGGAGCATACCCGCTGTTGCACATTCTCTACAAAGGCCAATATGATGCGGCCGTAACAGTCTTCCAAATTCTGATCCTGACCGGCTTCACGCTTCCACTGGCGCTCGTCGGCACGAACGCGCTCATCGGCATGGGCAAGGCGCGCAGCTTGTTCATGGCCACGCTGGGCGCGGTTGCGACGTTCTTCGTGGCAAGTTACTTCCTCGTGCCATACATGGCCTCGCGCGGCGCGGCGCTCGCCGTGTTCATCTCGATGACCGTTCTCGCAATCTTGCAGTTCTTCGCGATGCGACAGGAGGTCCAGCTTTCCGCGCGCGGCATCATGGGCCGCGCCTCGGATGCAAGAAGATTTGTGAAAGAGCGAAAGAAACGGGGAGGCGAATGATAATAGGAATGAGCGAATTGTTGCACAACCCCAATCTAAATGTATTTGTATGAAAGTCGAATTCTATAAGCACCCACTCGGCGATGACGAGATCAAAAGTCTGACCGAGGTCATCCACTCGACCTTCCTGACGACGGGACCGAAGACGAGGGAGTTCGAGGCCGAGTTTGCCAAGTACATGCGTGCCGAGTATTCGGTGGGAGTGACGAGCTGGACGATGGGCGGCTTCATCGCGCTCAAGGCGCTGGGCATCGGTCCGGGCGATGAAGTTATCACGACGCCGATGACCTTCATGGCGACCGCAAACATTATTATCGAGTGCGGCGCCACACCGGTCTTCGTCGATGTCGAACCGGAGACGGGCAATATCTCGTGCGATGCAATCGAGAAATATTTGAATGAACCCTCCCCCGGCCCCTCCCGCAAGCGGGAGGGGAGGAATAATGTAAAAGCAATTCTGCCGGTACATCTCTATGGGCAGATGTGCGATATGCGGCGCATGTCGGAGATCGCGCGCAAGCACAATCTCGCAATTGTAGAAGACTGCGCGCACTCAGTCGAGAGCGAGCGCGATGGCGTCCGTCCCGGCGAGCTTTCGGACATGGCCGTCTTCAGCTTCTATGCGACGAAGAACCTCGCCTCCGGTGAAGGCGGAGCGATCACCACGAACCGCAAGGACCTCTACGAGAAGCTCATGGTGCTGCGTCAGCACGGCATGAACAAGTCCGCCGCCGACCGTTACACGGCGCGCTTCAAGCACTACGACATGGAAACGCTTGGCTACAAGTGCAATATGTTCGATATTCAGGCCGCGATGCTTTTGCCGCAACTTCCGCGACTTGCCGAGCGGCTTGCGCGGCGCGAGGCGATCGGCAAACGATATGAAGCGGGCTTCCGCAATGCCAAAGGCATTTCGGATCCGAGCGTGCTGCCGAACTCGGTGCATGGTCGGCATCTCTTTACGATCTGGGTCGATCCCGAGATCCGCGATGAAGTGCTGAGCGATCTACAGGATCGCGGCATTGGAGTCGCGGTGAACTTCCGCTCGATCAATCGTTTGACCTACTACAAAGAGCACTTCAATTTGCCGAACGGCTCCCTGCCAGTCTCCGAGCGCATCGGTGATTCGACGATCACGCTGCCACTCTACACAAAGCTGAAGGACGAAGAGATCGACTATGTGATCGCGCAGACGATTGCATCGGTCGCCGCAGCGCAGACACGGATGGCAGCGCCACGCGAAGGCGTACTTAGCTAAGAAACGCGAGGAGGCCTTCCGATTCAAATCGTTGCTTCGCAGCTTCGGCTTTTTCAAAATCTTGGAAGAGTCCGAAGATCGCCGAGCCGGAGCCGCTCATCAGCGCAAGATCGGCACCGCGATCGAGCAGTGATTGCTTGATCTCCGCAAGTTTTGGATAGCGGTGGAAGATGGATGGCTCGAAATCGTTGCGGATGTGGCGCTTTAAGTCACTTACGTCGTTCCGATCACTGAACAAATCAGAGAAGTTTGTGGCAATCGGATTTGCCGAGAGTCTGACACCGGCATAGGCTTCGCGAGTTGAGACGTGGATTGCGGGATCGAGAATGATGAGAACCGCAGCGTTGAGATCGAAGTCGATTGGCTTCAGCGTTTCTCCGATTCCGGTGGCAATAGCGGCCTTTGCGCCGCTCAGGAAGAACGGCACGTCGGCACCGACCTCACCCCCAACCCCCTCTCGTCGGGCGAGGACGCCCGACCTACGCGAGGCGAGGGGGCTATATTCAGACAAGATCTTTAGCATCATCGCCGCATCGCTCGAACCGCCACCAAGTCCGGCACCCATCGGGATGCGCTTCTCTAAGTGGACTTCGATATGCGGAAGCTCCAGGCCAGACCAAGAAGCGAATTTGTGGGCAGCGCGGACCATCAGGTTCTCGTCGCTGGCAAGCGATGGATCAGAGCAGGTGACACGGAAGAACTCGGCGTCGCGCACGGTGATAACATCATGTGGCTCAAGGACACGATAGAAGACCGTGTTGATCTCGTGGTAGCCGTCCGGCCGCTTCGAAAGGACTTCGAGACCGAGATTGATCTTGCCGGGCGCAATGTATTCGCGGATGCCCGTCATGCTTGCGACTCCTTCCGGACTCGCCGCGAGAGATGCTCCGCAATCCGCTCGACATCGCTCACAATCACGGGCCACTCAAGATCGCGAATCGGCTTGGAAATGCGCATCATGATGAGAACCTGCACGCCATGCTCTTTGACATACGATTCCAACTCTGCAAAAGCCGGCACCTGGTTGACGGCTGCTCGGAGCCAGCGTTTGATGCGGTTCCGGTCGTGAGCGCGTTTGTACGACCGCTTGGCAGCAAGAATGAGAAATCGGACGGGGGCTTCGCCCTCCGGCAAGGGCCGCTCGGCCCAGGCACACTCCACGACCTGCAACTTTGCGGTGCGAATCCACTTCCGGTTGGCGAAGAACCAGTCGAGCGTCTTCGTTCCGCGGAGTGCGTGATCGCGGTCGAGTGAGAGGCGCTCGGTCATAGCCAGAGCAACAAAAAGCACCCGAATGCCATTCGGGTGCTTCGAAAGTCAGGATTGTGTGGATGATTGACCATCCACAGTGGATGACCGATCAGACACGGCGCTTAGCCCTTCCGCTCGTCGGAGACGGTAAGCTTATGGCGGCCTTTGGCGCGGCGCGATGCAAGGACGCGGCGGCCGTTCTTGGTGGCCATGCGTGAACGGAAACCGTGCTTGTTGGCGCGCTTGCGGCGGCTGGGTTGGTAGGTGCGTTTCATATCGGCGCGGGTAACAGGAGCGGGAGCAAGAATGGTTCAGGAAGCAATCACCTTGCTGAACTGCGGGTTTCGCTTGACGATCTCGCCTGCAAGCTCCAGGTACTGCTTACTGCCGGTCGAAGCCGCATCATAGAGCACGACCGGCTGTCCGAAACTGGGCGCCTCGGAGAGGCGGACGTTGCGGTGAATGAGCGTCGTGAAGACCTTTTCGCCAAAGTACTTCTGCACTTCAGCGACCACCTGGTTTGAAAGTCGCAGCCGACTGTCATACATCGTCAGCAGCACGCCTTCGATGTCGAGCTTCGGGTTCAGGTGCCGCTTTACGATATTGATCGTATTCAGAAGCT
>JADGPZ010000132.1 GCA_017882165.1 Candidatus Kapaibacterium sp. | reverse complement strand
TTGTAACCGGAGGCACTCCCGAGCGTTTTAAATATAGCGGCTATTGTGATGCTATTTTTGCCGCAGTAAGGGTTTTCCGATGATGCAACCGAGGTCCCGTTTCTCGTTCCGCGCCGGCGCTCTGCTCGCCGGGATGCTCGCGTGCGTGTCGGTTTCGCAAGCACAGCCGGGGTTCCATTGGCAGAAAATGAATGTTCCCAATCTCGTGGGCAATTGCTATTTCTATAATGAAAACTATGGTTTTCTCCTCCCTGTGGGAAATGGTCCTCCGAACTTCGATACTACAACTTGGCTCTATCGCACCATCGATGGTTGCCAGACCTGGGATTCGGTCCAGAATCAGACATGGACCGATGCTACTCCAGGCGGTAGGAGTGGAAGTGCCAGCGACGTTGAATTTCATTTTTTGTTCCTAACGGCGTCGCATCTTTTTTTGGTTAATGGCGGTACCGGACTGACAATTCCCGGGCATCCATACGTCGGCCTGGGAATCTACGAGAGCCTTGACAGCGGCCGCCGCTGGCGGCGCATCACGCCCGATTCGTGCAGTTGCGATTGCGTTTATGCAAATGGAGACACCATCTACGCTTCGGGATGGGACTATTACGATGGTTCATACCCTGGGTCCACGTACACCGGTTCGCTGTACAAGCGCTCGACGGACGATGGCAAGACATGGACCGATATTTTTCCATTTCCCCCAGGGCGAAGGTCTCCCGCGATAGTTCTCGGCAATCGAGCCGGTATCATATCCGTCGTCGATGGGCCGCCCACTGGCGGCACAGGCATGACGGCTGTTTCGTCCAATGGTGGGAATACATGGAAACTCGGCCCGCAAACGAATCCCGTTCTAGCAGAACTTGAACAGTATGCATGGATGAAGCCGCGCTCATCAGCGCTGTTCACGCTGCAATGGTTTAACACCGGATGGCCTTCATTCAAGCCGAGTGTCATCGTTTGGCGCTCTACCAATAATGGATTTACGTTCCAGCGGTCCGATTCGATCGATCAAGCCGCTCGCAATATCGAAGGGATTGCCGGTTCCGATTGCGCGCCGATCTATATCGCTACGGGCGGTCCACATGCATTTATTCGCACGACCGATCTCGGCGCGACGTGGCAAAATATCGACGGTCCCTATGCCTTCAATTACTCGGGACAGCTTTCAGTCGTCGGGAATGGAGCAGTAGTATACGTCACGGATCAAAATGATGTACTTTGGAAGACGACCGATGGCGGCGATGGGGCGCTCTCGGCTTCGGACTGGCCAAACCTAAGCGTTTCACACTTCGGAGACATTCGGGATACACTGACCACAAAGTTGTGCGATTCCACAAGTTTCTCGTTTGCACTCTCAAGTTCCGCTTGTCTCCGGTACTTCCTCGATTCCGTGTTGGTCGATAGCATCGGCCCGAACAGATGCTACTCCGTGCTTCACAATCGCTATATCGGCGATGGGCAGCCGAGCGACACGGCGCTGATTACGATTGTACCGAAGAAGCCTGGCACGTATCCACTCACGGTGCATGGCCGCCTGCGCCGCGAGGACTGGTTAGAGATCGACACCACATTCCATCTCACGCTCATCATCCAGCCCAATCCCGGCATGCTGGATTTGGCCGCGAAGCCACTCTATGATTTCGGCGTTCAGTCGCTGTGCAAGCCGCATGTGGTGTGGGATACGTTCAGCGTGAGCGCGCATGGGTGCGAGCAGGTGCAGGTGGATTCGATTGTGTTTCAGCCTATCAATGGTTCGGGGTTTACATTCAAGAAAGTCAAGAGCTTCATTGCGCCCGCAACCGGGACGGTTGCGATACATTTCCCGATTTCGTATAAGCCCACCCAGGCCGAGACGGATAGCGGGATGATCGTGATCTATTGGGAGAGTCCCGAGGGCGCCGCAGTGGGCGCCCACCACGCGGATACGCTGTGGCTACGCGGCGCGGCAGTGGCGGATTCGCGGTCGTTTGTGATTGCTTCGGACACGCTGTCAACGCGGATGTGCGACAGCGCAACTGCGTCCGTGATATTACAAAATCCGACGTGCAACCAGATGGAGATTGATTCGATCTCGCTGCCGGCGGGACTGACACTGCTGACTTCGCTTCCGGTATTGCTGGATACGGCATCTGAAAAGACACTCAGCATTCGAGTCGCCCCGGGCGCGGGAACCGCGCCACTACATCTTGGGGATACGGTTCTTCCAGTTAGGCTGCATGTTGTTGGCACGTCGTCGTTCGATACGACGGTCATGCTGCACGTCCGCGTGGGACGTGGCGTCCCCGCCGCGTCCATCTCGGTGGCTGCGCTGAACTTCGATACGGTCTCGACATGCTCGGAGAAGACGCTGGCGGTGGTGATACTCAGTAATGGATGTGACACCCTGACCTGTAGCGGCGCGGTTTCCGCGCCTCCGTTCCGCGTGGTGGGCGCCCACCGCGGCGCCCTCTCTGTCGGCGCGAGCGATACCGTGCTCATAACATTCGCCTCACAAACACCGGGGACTTTCTTCGACACGCTCGTGATCACGACGAGCGCGGGCACGGAAACCGTGCCACTACAGGGCTACGCGCTTTCCGATGTCGCGGCACTTGGCGGCGGTTCGCTTGCACTGCCACAGGTCATGGCGACATGTGGTGGAGATACGGCCAACATCCCGCTCCCCAATCTCTCGTGCAAGAACATCGTGATAGACTCGGTCGCCGGTATCTGCGCGCCATTTCAAATTCTTTCCGGGATTGGCGACACGATACCAAGTTCAGGCAGCGGGCGTTTGATTGTGACCTATCTCCCACGCGTTGCCGGGACCGATGAGTGCACTATGCGCGTCCATTATCACGGCGCGGATGGCATCCCGCACGACACAACATATACGCTTTCGGCCAGCGCAATTGCACCTCCAGTGCTCGCGCTGCACCTCCGTAGTGGCGCGGTTTCCGCGCCTCCGGGTAATCACGTTGCGATTCCGGTGTATGCGTCGTCGTCGCAACCAATCAGCGTGGGTTCCGTTCGCTTCCGTCTCAACATGCGGACCGATCTGCTGACGCCGGTGAGAGTCACGACAATTGCAGGAGGCGCGGGGACCGCGCCACTACAAGTCGATGCTATGGGTGCGAATTTTGCGATCCGCTTGCCCGACGGTTTTGCGCTCGCTGCCGACACGCTGCTTGCAACAGTCGAGTGCGCGGTCTTCGTGACGGATACAATGCAAACGCAAATCACTTTGACGCAGCCATCGATCTCTGCAAATACGACATGCCTATCAATGGATAGCACCAGTCCGGCAATCACATTCGATCTCCTTCCGCTGTGCGGCGATTCGGTTTTCATGCGCGCAATGCAGTCCCGGTTGTTTGAGATCGAGAGTATTCGGCCGAATCCGGCGAGCGGGCAGCTTGAGGTACGCGTGGTGGGCGCCGACTCTGGCGCCCTCAGCATCAGGATGTATGATGCCCTGGGGCGCGCAGCTATTCCGGTGCAGAACGTGCGCAGCACGTCCCTACGTGATGCCGTGACGCTCGATGTCAGTTCTTTGCCGGAAGGAATCTACTACCTGCGGATTTCCTGCGGCGGGTTTGTCCAAACGCGGAGCATCTCAATCCAGCGGTGAGCGTTGCTCAGGCGAAATTTCAGGAATTCTTGAAATTTCGGGAACGCGGTTTTGGGCGTTCATGAACTCCGAACATAAATTCGAAACAGAATTATTTTGGCATTTCTTTCTGGCGGAATACAAGTCTGTCTATGTGAATGAGAAGAATGAATTTTGGACTCAAACACTAAAAATTGTGGAGCCAATAGATTCTGGACGAAAAGCAAAAAGCCCGGTCAGAACGATCGGGCTTTTCATATTGGAAGTGGCGTTGGGACCTAGAACTCTTTCTTAGAGAACGCCCAGCTTGCCAGGGCGAGATAGGCGAGTGAGAGGCCAGCCGTCATCAGGATTGGCGTGACGGTGACCGGTTGGTGCAGCAGGATGTAGGAGAGCGTCTTGCCGATTTCCTGCGAGGGGACGGTGTAGTGGAAGACTCTGGCGATGACCGAGAGCGCGCCCTGATCTGTCGAGCCGCTGAGCAGGCGGTCGAGCCACGCGCCAAAGGGCAGCACGAACGCCGCGAGGATATAGAGCGCGAGCGCGAGAATCAGCGCGAACCAACTGCTGCGAGTGAGGATGCCGAAGAGTGCGATCACCGCATAGACACCTGCGAAGCCGAGCGTGATGATCGGGATGGCCCAGAGGAAGTTCGCGTCCCACGCGCCAAGCGAAATGCCGCCGACAAGCCACAAGCCGAGGATGAGATACGCGACCTCAGCGAGTATGATGAGCACCGCTCCGGAGTAGCGGCCAGCGACATATAGCCATCGCGGCACAGGCTTCGAGAGCAGCAGGTCGATGGTCCCCTTCTCCATGATGGAGGTGATGAAGCCTGTCGTCACGAACGATCCGATCAGGACTACGAGGCCAAGGAGACTGGAAGCAACGAGCATCCAGACCATGTCGAGTACGGTCACCCCGAGCATGTTCGCCTGCGGCGCGCGGCCCGTTTGGATGTGTCCTTGCGCTGGCGAGAGTAGACCGTGCTGGATCACGTCCATCTGGAATAGCAAGACCGCGATGACGATCGCAACGGTCGAGACGATGAACATGCCGAGGATCGTCTTCTTGGCGAGACCCTCACGGATGGTGTCTTCTATGATGGCTAAGTACTTCATTGGTGTGTAACGTCGCTGGATTGAATGAGGTCGACAAAAATATCTTCGAGTGATGATCGCTTGGGTGCCATACTTGCGATGTTGATGCCGGCGGCGCGAAGCGTGTCCATCGCACGGTTTAAGCCATCGCCGGTGGCGCAGTCGATCTCGATCGCGTGCTCATCGGTATTTGTGACGCGCGCATGGAGCTGCGCGAGCACAGCGTCGTCGAGGCGGTCGAGTTTGAGTTCGTATGTCTCGCCAGCTCGCGTCAGATCCTCGACTCGGCCTTCGCGGATGACTTTGCCGTGATCGAGAATCGCGACTCGGTCGCTGATGCGCTCGACTTCCGAGAGCAGGTGAGAATTCAGGAAGACAGTCTTGCCTTCGCCCTTGAGCCGCATCAGGACCTCACGGATCTCCTTCCGGCCAACCGGATCGACGCCATCGGTCGGTTCGTCGAGCATGATGAGATCGGGGTCGTTGATGAGCGCCTGCGCGAGCCCGAGGCGCTGCATCATGCCTTTGGAGTACTTGCGGACTTTGGTATCGCGCCAATCGGACATGCCCGTGATCTTGAGCGTTTCCGTGATGCGCTCGGAGAGGAGCGGCTCACGGATTCCCGAGAGCTTGCCAAAGTAGCGCAAGACTTGTCCACCCGTCAGATGAGGCGGATAGCGGTGGTTCTCCGGCAGATAGCCGATGTGTTCCTTGGCGGCGACGGAGCCGAACGGATAGCCCATGATCGTGCCACTTCCCTTGGTGGGGAAGACGATGCCGAGGGCGCACTTGATGAGCGTGGTCTTGCCAGCGCCGTTCGGTCCGAGCAAGCCAAAAATCTCGCCACGGCCGACTGCCAGCGATACCGATTGCAGTGCGTGAACAGACTTCGAGCCGGTGCCGAAGGTCTTGACGAGTGCGGTTGTAGAGATTGCTGCTTCCATTATTGGCGATTGCATCGTGGACGATGTACGAAACGATGGACTCAAATTTACGATAAAGCCGTTCCCCGTACACGAAAACCACTTAGAATGGATACAAAGCTTCACGAAGGGCGAGTCGTTATTGTTACCGGGGCGGCGATTGGCAATGGCCGCGCCTTTGCCGCAGAATTCGCGCGCACGGGCGCGCAGGTCGTGCTTGGCGATATTGTCGAGCCCTTCGAGACCGTCGAACATCTCCGGGGGATTGCAGGAGCAAAAGAGCCGCTCGTCGTCGATGTGGACGTGACCAGTGAAGCCTCTACCCGCGCGATGGCCGCCCAAGTCAAGGAGCGGTTTGGGCGCATTGATGTCCTCGTTAATAATGCCGGAGTATATGATGAAGAGCCATTCGAGCTGCTGACGCTGGATGCGTGGAAGCGGGTGTTGGATGTTAATCTGACTGGTCTCTTCCTTGCAACCAAGGCTGTGCTTCCGGCGATGAAGCAGCAGGGCCGGGGACGTATTATCAATCTTTCGAGCAATACCGTCTGGCTCGGGACTCCTTATCTGGTTCATTACGTGACGAGCAAAATGGGTGTGATCGGATTTACCCGCGCATTGGCTAGCGAGGTAGGAAAGTACGGCATCACTGTGAATGCCATCACCATTGGACTGACTGCCACCCAGCGGCCACCGGGCACCCGGTTGACACAGGGCAGCATGTTGGAGCATCTGCTGCCGCCTCAGGCGATCGAGCACGCAGAAACCCCGGAAGATATTGCACGGATCGTTTCATTCCTGGCTTCCGATGCATCGACCATTATTACCGGGCAGACTTTGAACGTCGATGGCGGAGTGGCACGACATTAGTTTACTGCAAGACGACTATTTACTTGATTTTTGTAGGAACATTTGGCTAAAAGGATGTGTCAGATAAGTCCGCTTAGCAGGCTGAAATGACTTAGAAGGAGCTTCATGACCAGCCGCATTGCCAAGGATTCTTTACCGTTTTCTCAACGATCACGACCAATGTACCACGACGCCAACAAGAACGTGAATGCGTGACATGTATTGGCTACTCCCAAAAGTCGTAACCAATCGCCCCAAAATTTTGCTGAAATTTTTTGAATACATCGCTTCGTACCATGGAGAGCCATCCGGGTATCAAGCGTAAACCGTGGATGATGTGCGCAACCATGGTTGCGCAAGATCCCCGAAGATCTCACGATCATCCACTCGAGACCTCTAACACGACCTACCAAACCACAATGAACTATCGTACAAAAGGAGATGGCCTAACAGATGCCATCGAAAGACTTCGCAGTGAACTGGGTGTCATCAAGGAAGAATTGCGGGTCATCGACCTCCGCAAGCCCGCACTGGAATCCAGGGCCACGCGAATAACGGAAGCATTATCGACACTGATTGGGGATGGCTCGACAGGCGATCCGCGCTGGATGCAGTTGCCCCACATCACAGAACGCGGCCTCGATCATGGCGAGTCCTTCTCAGGCGAAATGCACGAGCCGCCAGCCCACCGCGGACCAGGACGTCCTCCCAAGAAGGTTGGACCGCTCAAGAAACCAGAGATTTCCGAGGAAGCATTGGTCGCAATGTCCTATTTTGTACAACGTTCAACACGGCCAGTGAAGTCGAGCGAGTTGTATGAACACTTAGTTGCAGGTGGTCTGATGGAGCGCATTGACACTGAGATGCCCTACAAGTCATTTGCAATCACGCTCCGCAATATTCGTCAGGATTTGATCGAATACGATCGTGGCTCAAAGACCTGGACGCTGCGCGATCGCAGTCCGAAGACAAAGCTTCGCGAGGCGCTCGAAAAGGGTGATGGAACGCGTATCATCTCCTCCCACCAGTTGCCTGTCAATCGTGAGGATAATCTGTTTGTCCGCACTGTCGCGAATATCTTCAGGAGCCATCGTTTCGAGGCACTGAGCGCCATGCAGATCTATGACGAGGTGACCGAGCACCGCGACTATGCGCTTATTCCTGGTGCGGGTGATCTGAGCGAATTCACTGCGACAATGGATAGCTATAAGGACTTTTTCCCGCTCGATGAGTCCGGCCAGTACCATTGCACACGTCAGGACCTCGCGCAGAAGCCCGAGAATGCGGGTGCGCCAGGCCTCTATACTGTCAAGCACAACGGCGGCGTGACTGCCTAAGTCTGAACCATGATTTTATGAGATTTTAGAGATTAATAAGATGGGTGCTGATCCATCCCTAAAATCTTCAATCAATGTTCAAAGAAAAATCCCCGAGCGTTGCTCGGGGATTTTCATCTTTCATCTTTGAGGTGCCGCCCGGGATCGAACCGGGGAATAAAGGTTTTGCAGACCTTCGCCTTACCACTTGGCCACGGCACCATTGTTCGTGGATGATCGCTCATCCATTGTGCGGCGGTTCTACGAGTTCTAACGAATTTCGGTTCCCCGAGGCCTACAAATAACCCTCTTGGGATACTTTCCTGGTAGGAGTGTTATCTTTGCAGCGCAAACAAATAACGCAATGGCAACCACATTCAAAGAGAAGATCGCTTCGACACTCCACATAAAAGCTTCAGAACTCGCCCGCGAGCGGGGGCTGCACTTGCTGCGCATTGACGTGCGTGGCACCGAGCAGAATCCCGTCATCGAAGTCCTGCTCGATGGCGACCGGCTGGTCGCGGTTGACGATTGTGAGATCGTGAGCAGGGATTTAGCGGTAGCCATCGAGGCAGACAAGCTTGTCAAGGGCAATTACCGGCTCGACGTCATGTCGCCAGGCGTCGAGGAGCCGCTCGTCCACGACTGGCAGTTCACACGTAGCATCGGGCGCTTGGTTGAGGTCCACTACCGCGACGGGGGCGATCACCACACCCTCCACGGCCACCTGCGGGAATCGAGCCAGAAGGAGATTGCCATCGAGCCGATCCATCTCAAGGGCATTCGGCCACCCACGCGAACCGCGCTGACGGAGGACGGACCGGTCAAGCTCGAAGCCGACGAGCAACTCTATGAAAAGCCAGTTGCCATCGTCAAGATCGATCGCGCGCACTTGACGAAGGTGGTTGTGCAACCGGAGATGAGTAGGAGATAGGGCGATCAGGTCTCCACATAATCCAAATCCTTCCCGAAGGTTTCACTCAGGCCGGAGAGCGCATAGATCGCGATGGCAAGCGTCGCAACGCCCACGATAATGCCGGAGTAGATCAACGCATCGTTGGCTGGGTAGGTGCGGGCGAGCATCTCCTTTAGCCACTGGAAGAGGAGTGCGATTGGCACGAGCGCGCCACGCACGAAATTCGGGACCGTGGTTGCAACGGTCGCGCGCATGTTCGTGCCGAACTGCTCGGCGGCAATCGTGACGAAGAGCGCCCAGTAGCCATTCGAGACACCGAGGATGCTGCAAATCAGATAGAACGTCCGTGGCGTCGAAGCGCCCTGGAGGAAATACACCGCGCCGAGCACGCCGACGGCGATCAGGAACATGAACAGGACCTTCTTCCGACTTCGTAGCAGTTGGCTGGTAATCCCGCTGGTCAGATCGCCGAAGACTTGGCCAA
>JADGPZ010000042.1 GCA_017882165.1 Candidatus Kapaibacterium sp. | reverse complement strand
GATGAGGAAGTCCGCGGAACGCGATGCACCGCGCCAGGAGCCGAGATGCTCTTCGAGCCTGTGCATGAACGCCTCCGGCTTGACGTCACCGGCAGCGACGAGGAATGCATTCTCAGGGCCAAAGTAACGGCTCGCAAACTGAGCAATCTCGTCTCGCTGCATTCGCTCCACGGAGCGCGTCGAACCCAACGCCTGACCACCATACGGATGGTTGGGGAATACGAGTTTGGTAAAAACGAGATCGGCCAGAAATCCGGAATCGGCTTTCGCCTGCCGAAGCCCGGCGAGGCGCTGAAGGCGAACGCGTTCGAGTTCTTCAGCGGGATAGGTCGAATTTTGTACGACATCACCCAAAATGTCGAGCGCCGTGCTGGCATATTTGCTCAGCACATTGACGCCGATCGTGAGCGCGTCCCACGATGCACCGGCCATAAGAGACCCGCCGACAAAGTCGATCTCTTCGGCGATTTGTGTCGCGCTACGTCGCGAAGTCCCCTTCGTGAGCATTTCGGCAACGGTCGAGGCAAGTCCTTCGGCATGACGCGGATCGTGGACCGAGCCCGCTCGCACATAGAGTGCAATCGACAAAATCGGTTGTTCGTGATCTTCCACGATAAAGACGGGAAGTCCATTCGAGAGCCGCCGCTCTTCAAACGGCGGGAATACGAATTTCGGCAGCGGTCCTGGCTCCGGCGCTCTTGAGCGGTCCAACGGGGTGGTCTGTCGATCTTTCATTGCATTGTTAGTCATTGGTCGGCTCATATACGATCGCGCAACGATTGCTCGGCACGAGATATTTCAGGGCGGCCTGGCGTATGTGTTCCAAGGTTACCTTCTTGTACTCTCCTAAAAGCTCGTTCACAACAGCGGGATCGTGGAAAATCAGGGCGGCGTGTGCGAGTTGATCGGCTTTGCCTTGCAACGTCACCCGGCTCGCGACGATGCGAGCTTCCGTCCTGTTCATTGCTTTTTCTAACTCCCGCTCGGTCACTCCCTGTTCCATAACATCCTGAAGAACAGCCGCAAATGCCAGCTCGAGCGCAGATGTTCCACAGTCCACTTCGGCGGCCATCACATACGCATAGAAGAGTCCCGGGCATTCCCGGCCATCGACATACGCGGCAGTATCGGAAGCGATCTGCAAGTCGTAGATGAGCTTGTGGTACAGCCGCGAGCTTTCGCCGCTCGAAAGAATATCGGTAAGCAAATCCAACGCGAAGTACTCTGCCGTTCCTTCTGGTGGAATCCGGAAGGCATAAAAAACGGCCGGCAACGGAACAGGTTCCTCTCGAATCACTTCACGGCGCTCTTCGGCTTGGGGCGGATCGCTAAATACGGGCTGCTCAATAACTTGGCGACCCCTCGGAAGACTGCCGAAGTATTGCTCTATCAGTGTCTTGGTTTCTTCCGGCTCAAAATCTCCTGCCACGACCAGCACGGCGTTCTCGGGAACATAGAACATCTCATAGAACTCACGGACATCGGCAAGCGTCGCTGCCTCGATCGTTTCCATATCGCCGATCACGGCCCACCAATAGGGAAAGTCCGTGTAGGCTAACCGATTCATGCGGATTGTGAGCGAGCCATACGGCGTGTTGTCATAGCGCTCGCGCTTCTCTTCCTTCACGACACTCTTCTGAGTCTGGAGGCTCTCGGCCGATATGGCAAACTCGAGCATCCGATCGCTTTCGAGCCAGAGCGCCAACTCAAGCTGATGTGCGGGAAGGACCTCGTAGTAGTTCGTGAGATCCTCGGTCGTGTAGGCGTTGTCATGCCCTCCGGCGTGGGCAATAAACCGATCGAACTCGCCTCGCGGTACATGCTTGGAGCCTTCGAAGAGCAGGTGTTCGAAAAGGTGGGCGAAGCCGCGCCGCTTGATGCTTTCGTTCTTGCTGCCGGCATGATAGGCAATGTTCACGCAGACGACCGGCACCTTGTGATCCTCATGGAGAATCACGCGGAGTCCATTCTGGAGCCGAACGTCCTCAAAATGAATCTGCCCGGCTTCCGCAGACGAGCCAACTATACCGCTCATTTGGGAAGGACGTGAAGAACAACTGACTCCTCACGCTTAAAGTACTTCCGCGCCGCATCCCGAATTTCCGACGCAGTGATCGAGCGGTACGTCTCTAACTCACGATTGACCTGCGTCGTATCGCGTTTGAACACGTAGGCGCGTTGCAGCGCGTCGGCGCGCCGACCAAGCTCTCCGAATGCATTGACAATGCCCATCTCGACCCGATTCTTGACCTTATCGAGCTCCTCGTCGGATAGGAGTTCGGCCTGCACCTTCCCGATTTCAGCCCAAAGTGCCGCTTCCACTTCTTCCGGCGTGCTACTCGGTTGCGCCTTCGCGCTCACGATAAATGCCCCGGAGGATTCGAGTGCATAAACGAGTGCCTCAGCTTCGCGAGCGATCTCACGACGATACACAAGCTCCTTGTAAAGACGGCTGCTCCGTCCCCCATCGAGCGCATGACCAAGCAAATCCAGCGCGTAGGTATCTCGATGGAAGATCGGCGCTCCGCGCCACCCCAAGTAAACAGCGGCGAGTCGAACAGTGTCATACATCGTCCGGCGAATCGCACCTTCGATCGGACGAAACGTCTGCGTGGGTCTCACTACAGGTTCTCCACCCGGGATCGGAGCGAAGTATTTATCGATGAGTTGCCGCGCCTCGGACTCGTTGAATGCGCCGCAAACCACGAGCGAGCAGTTCTGCGGCTTGTAGTAGGATGCGTGGAATGCGCGAACTTCTTCGATCGTCGATTGGTCGAGGTGGTCCATCGAGCCAATGGTTATCCAATGGTAGCCGCTCGAGGGGAACACATCCCGCATGAGGTTTTCCCACACAAGGCCATAAGGACGGTTCTGGTAACGCTGCCGCCACTCTTCCTTGACGACATCGCGCTGATTCTCGAAATTTTCTTCGGTCACACTGAGCGTCAGCATCCGGTCACTCTCGAGCCAGAGTCCCAGTTCAAGCTCGCTCGAAGGGAGCGTCTGGAAGTAATTCGTCCGATCCACACTGGTCGTCGCATTCAATACGCCGCCCGCCTGCTGGATATACTTGAAGTGTTCGGTCTTGCCAACATTGCGAGATCCCTGAAACATCATGTGCTCGAAGAGATGCGCGAAACCTGTGCGAGACGGGTCTTCATCCTTCGAGCCGATGTGATACCACAGATTCGTCAGGACGAGCGGTGTCCGGTCGGACGGGGCGAGAATGACGTGAAGCCCATTCTCGAGATCGTACTCGACAAATGGAATGGCGGCTGCCCCGTCGTGTTTGAGCGAAGAGGGTGCGACTGCCGTCTTGTTCGATTGCATCAATAATACTTGGCGAGATCGTGGATGCTAATGTAAACCGTCTTGCGAGCTATGGCGAGCCATTTCCCCGACTCCTGTGATTGCTTCCATTGGATGGCCGCCGATTCAAGATCGCGGTAGTCCTCGTCAATCGACACTTTGTGTTCGGGCACGCGGCGCATCAGCTTTACGATCTGCCAGCCGGATCGGCCACCAGGGTATGCAATTCTGATCGGATGAGAGACGCCACCTTCCTTGAGTGAATCGACCACAGCTTTTTGCTCGGCAGCTAAATCTTCCAGGCGAATCTTGCCCAGCGAACCACCAAAGGAGCGGGTTTCGGGATCGTCAGAAAAAGTCGTCGCGAGCTTGGCGAAGTCCTCCCCACTCAATGCACGCGATCGGACGAGTTCGAGCGAGTCTCGCGCGGCCGCTTCATCCGCCGAGCTGACCGTTGGCTTGATCAGAATTTGTGCAACGTGAATCTCTTCGCCACGTCGATCCAGCAGCTTGATAATGTGATAGCCCTGCTCGGTCGTTACGACTTCCGAAACCTCGCCCGGTTTGAGCGCGAAGGCTGCCTCCTCAAAGGCCGGCAGGAACGTCCCACGAGGAAAGAACGCGCCAAGATCGCCACCACTTGCGGCCGTGCTGTGCTGCGAATAGCGCCGCGCGAAATCGGCAAAGTCGGATCCATGGTGGAGCGAGTCCACGAGCGATCGGGCGAATGTGAGCGATCGCTGCTTCTGGTCCGTCTGCGGTGTAATAAGCTTCACGATCGTTGCAAGCTCGACTCCGGCGCCCACCGTTGGGAGCGAATCCCGATAAAGTTTGAGAAACTCGGCCACATCCTGCCGCGAGACGTTTTGCACGCGCGGCATGGACTTTTCCTCTTCCTTTTGGATGAGCAACGTTTCGCGCGTTCGATCGCGAATGCTGGGCGACGACTTAATCTCGGTGACCGTCTGGCCGAATGCTTTCTCAACTGCCGCTTCGCTGCCAAACCGGGCGACATACGACTTAATGCGCTGATCGAGCGCCTGATCGACTTCCTGTTCGCTCACGGTAATGGAATCATCGTCGGCCTTTGCGAGCGCGACCTTCTGGTCAATTTCGGCGTCCAAAATCTGTCGGCGCAGCCGCATCATGCTGTCGGCCGGCAATTCGGTCAGACCTCGCTGCATCACAAAGAGCTGCGCCTGCGCGTCGATGGAGGACTTGTAAATTGGATGCTTGCCGACCACGGCCACGACGGCATCGAGCTTTTGGCCCTCCTTGAGCGTGCCGCCAGCGACCCCGCTTGGCGGTGTCTGAGCCAACGCATGCACTGGAAGGAAACAAAGGAAGAGAAGAATGGAGTAGCTGAACTTCATCGGTTAATTTGCGACCCAATGGAAGGCTATCCGCGCCATCTTAGTTCGAAAATAATTTATTAACTTTGAGAACAAAACGTTGCGGGAAATACGAGAAAGGGTAGCCAGAGCTACCCTTTCGACCCCTGTGAGTATTCCTTACTTTGTTTGCGCGCCTTGCTCCGGCTTCTGCCCATGTTGCTTCTG
This sequence comes from Candidatus Kapaibacterium sp., assembly GCA_017882165.1. Lineage (GTDB taxonomy): Bacteria > Bacteroidota > Ignavibacteria > Palsa-1295 > Palsa-1295 > PALSA-1295. The sequence continues at coordinate 18,479 of JADGPZ010000042.1, read as the reverse complement.
CCATTCCTCAGCGATCAGATGCTCGTTGATCTGGCGGTTATACTTCGAACGAAGCTCTTCGACCCACTGGCTACGGAGTTCGTTGGCACGATCGTCCTGATACTGGCTGGCCACTTCCTGCCGCGCCTCATCGAATGCCTTTTGGTGGATCGGATCGCGGCGGTTCAGCCGGACGATGGAGTACCCACCCTGAAACGCAAACGGCTCCTTGATCTCGTCGGTCACAAATCCGAAGGCGCGCCGGGCCAGTTCGTTTTCGCCCTTGAGCAGCAGACCCCAATGGCCAGCCTTCGTTTTGAAGCCCGGACGCTCGGTGTATTTCTTCGCAAGCGTATCGAAATTCTCTCCGGCCATGACGCGCTTGTAGAGCTGCTTCGCAAGCGAATCGCTTGTGACAAAAATCTCGGAAATATCCACGCGCTCGGCCCAAAGATACTTCGCTTTATGCGCGTCGTAAAACACACGCTCGTTTGCGCTGTCGGGCGACACGCGCGACCAGACGCGCTTGTTCTCGAGATCAAACAGGATAATCCCGTTCTTGTAATCGCCCATGATCTTCTCGAACTCGGGATACCGTGTGGACATATTGCGTGCTTCCAGCGCGAGCGCCGACTCTTCGATGTTTTTCGAGATGACATCATAAATCGCATTCCGAGCCAGTGGCGCACCGGGTTGGCCGCTGAGCGTGTCGATTAGCGATCCGAGCGTCCAGTTAATATCTCCAATCTGGAATATCGTCTTCGAGCGGTTCGTAAGCTTGCGCGCCCAGTTCGTATCTGCAGATGTTCGCGAAGAATCCACATGGGTCATGAATTCGCCCACGGCGCTCGAATCGAATCGGAGATTGTGCCGCTTCTTGATCTCCGCCATGAACTTATTTTTATCCTCGTCAAAGAAGTATCTCTTGTAAAACTGTTTCAGTTGGTCCTTGGTCTCGTCGTAGGTCTTTGCGCGGACACCGTTCACACGTTTGATTAGATGAAATCCGAACGTCGAACGGACGATCCCGGAGACCTCCCCATCTTTCAAGTTGTAGGCGGCACGGTCGAAGTTTGGCTCCGCCCGGTGAGCCGGATCGTCCCGGCTGATCGTGTCCATATCGCCTCCGCGAGCGGCCGAGAATTTGTCATCGGAGGATTCGCGCGCAATATCTTCGAAGCTCGCACCGGCACGAATCTTTTGCAGTAAGCTGTCCGCCTTCAGAAAGTATGTCATGGTGTCGATCTCACCAACCTGCGGCATCGAGACGAGAATATGCTTCACGTGGACGCCTCCGGTGTGCGCGACCTTCTCGTAAAGATAGATGACGTGGTAGCCATAGCGGGTGCGAACCGGGATTTTCGTGTACTCCCCCGGTTGCAGACTGAAGACGGCATCCTCAAACTGGCGGACGGTCATCCCTCCGGTAAAGAAGCCGAGGTCACCGCCGACCCTCGCAGTGGTTTTGTCGTCCGATCCTTCAAAGTTATCCTTGTTGGTCGAGTCGGGTCCAAAATGCTGAGTACGGGCGAGATAATTGGAGTCACCGCGCCCCCAGATGGCCCTCGCCGAAGGTGACAATGCGAGATAGGACAACGGATACCCGTCGTCGATCATCTCGATCGCGCGCATCGCCTTCTTATATGCCTTCAGAGTATCGGCGGGGTCGTTCCAATTCTTCACCGATGCCAGGAAATGTCCGGCGCGCACTTCCCACTTGCGCCGCTCGTACATAGCCTTGATTGCCGGGTCGCTGACTTCTTTATCGAGAATGTATGGCCCCGAGAGCATGTGGCGGTAGCCTTCGATTTCCTTAATAATCTTTGGGTCTTTGTCGAGTCCTTCTTCTTTTGCTTCCTGAAGCTTGAGACGGTAGTCGGCGTAGATGCTCAGGAAGTCCTTCAGGCTATCGAGTGTCGAGCTATAAGCCGTCTTCCCGTTCATGCGCAGATAGGCCGATTCGAACTCCGGAAGCGCCACGGAGTTGCCTTTCCACTTGATGAGCCATGGAGACTTATCACCAGCGGAAGCGGACGCATCGGCCCTCGCAACGCTCACCTTCTTCTTGCCTTGGCCTTTCTGGGCCACAGAAGAAGCGTTCAGCGCGATGAACGCGACTAAGATGGTCAGACAAACAGCAAAGTACCGCGCAAGACGAATGTTGTGCATGAGAACTGCTCGAAGAATGAGTGACGAATGAAAAAAATGCCCAAACGAGATGCAGGCTGCCGAAACGCTCCGTTTCGACAAGTGTGCCCCCAACGCCTCGGCCAGAGAATTTGGTTCGCGTATTCCGATGGGACCCGATAGGTCGGATAGGACCAATCGATCCTATTGAGCCTTTCTGGAATGAACGGTCCTGATTGCGTTCTTAATATCCCCGCTGGTCAGGCCGAAGAACTTCATAAGTTCGTCCGGCTTGCCGCTGCCGCCGAACGTGTCCTTGACGCCGACGAATTCGACCGGCGTGGGACACTCCTGCGCCAAGACTTCCGATACCGCCCCGCCAAGTCCGGCAGTGATTTGGTGCTCTTCGGCAGTCACGATCGCACCCGTCTCGCGGGCAGCCTTCAGGATCGCCTCACGGTCGATCGGCTTGATCGTGGACATGTTGATAACCCGAACGTCGAGACCCTCATTCTCGAGTTCATACGCGGCGACGAGCGCTTCCCAGACCATCGGCCCACAGGCAATCACGGTCGCATCCCTGCCCTGACGGAACGTCTGGGCTTTGCCCAGCACGAATGGCGTCTCTTCCAAGGTAAAACTCGGCACATCGGAACGGCCAAAGCGGATGTAGCATGGGCCGTAGTGCTCGCCAATGGCGATCGTCGCCTTCTTCGTTTCGAGATAATCGCAGGGCACGACGAGCGTCATATTCGGCAGGACGCGAACGATGGCGATCTCTTCGAGCGCCTGGTGCGTCGCGCCGTCCTCGCCAACAGAAATGCCGGCATGACCGCCGCCGATCTTCACATTCGCATCGTTATACGCGAGCGAGATGCGGAGCATGTCGGTGTTGCGGCAGGAAGCGAATGCGCCGTAAGTCGCGAAGAACGGGATATTTCCGCTCAGCGCCAACCCCGCTGCGACCAGCGTCGCCGTCGCTTCGGTGATTCCCATAGAAAAGAAGCGATCCGGAAATTTGTCCTTGAAATAGGAAGTCATCACCGAGCCGGTGATATCGCCGCCGAGCACGACGACGTTCTCGTATCGCTCGCCGAGGACGACCAGCGCCTCGCCGAAGCCGAATCGCGTTGCCTTTTTGGTGTGCGCCTCGAAGCGTGGCATAGGGCCATTCGTTTTTGGACCCGCCGCCAAATTCGTGAGATTATCTTTCAAAACTGATGTATCCGCCATTATCGAACTCCGTCTTTATCCCTTCTATACTAACTCCACGAGTGCCTGCTCTGCCTGCTCTGGTGTTGGCGGCTTGCCATGCCAGCGGTAATCATCCTGCATGAAGCTGATACCGTGACCCATGAAGGTCTTTGCAACGATGCACGTCGGGCGTCCCTTAATGCTCCGAGCTTCTTTGAATGCTGCCCGTAACTCGCTGATATTATTGCCGTTACACTCGATCACATGAAAGTTGAAGGCGCGAAATTTATCGCCGACCGGATTTAGCTTTAGCACGTCTTCCGTGCGACCATCGATCTGGCAGAAGTTGCGATCGACGACCATCGTGAAGTTGTCAAGCTCCCAGTGCGCGGCGATGAGCGCGGCCTCCCAGATCTCGCCTTCGGCAAGCTCGCCATCTCCGGTAAGTGCGAAGACTCGGCGGCTATTCTTATCGACCCTCTTATCCGCGAGTGCCATTCCGACGGCGATGCCAAGTCCCTGCCCCAGCGAGCCGGTCGAGCTTTCGATGCCCGGTAGCCCCATGTCGCGGCCCGGATGTCCTTGGAGACGCGAGTTGAATTTGCGGAGCGTGAGAAGCTCAGGCTTCGGGAAAAATCCGGCATTTGCCAGTGTCGAGTAGAGCACGGGGCACATGTGGCCTGCGCTCAAGATAAACCTGTCGCGATCCGGCCACCAGGGATTCTTGGGGTCATAACGCATGACGCCGCCGAAATAGAGCGCGGCGAAAATATCTGCCGAGCCAAGCGGCCCACCGGAGTGTCCGCTCTTCGCCTCGACGAGCGCGCGGACGATGTCGCGCCGAATCTCTTTCGCTATTGCCTGAAGCTTCTCGTCGGAGTTATCCGGCGAGTTCTCGAACGGCACGAAAGAATCGTAGCCGTATTTGGCGATGAGTTCAGGGTTCGGAGTGGGGCGTGTCGCGCCGTGAAAACCGGTGGTCAGCGGGTAGATCGTGTGTGTTAGTCTTGCCATTGCGGGAGTATTTCGGCGTAGCGTCGATAATCGGTTATGCGCCGCGCCGCAACAAGCACGCGGGAGGAGAAATGGTTTCAGGAAGCAGCTACTGAAAAGCGAGAGAACAAATTGATGCGCCATTGCCTTGCCAGGCTTTGATCCACGTCTCGCCTATATCAGTCGAATAGTAAACGGCACCTCCTGGTCCTAATGGGTTGCCACCAATAGCTGCAAAAAGGTAATTCCCCTTTGAAGCGATATCCTGAACATTGCCTAATCCTGGAGGCGTGAAGGCCTCCCAAGTCGAACCATAATCGCTTGAACGGTAACTCGGCCCGTAGTCAGTACCTACGAACAGATACTTCCCGTTGTAAGCGACCGGCCAAAGATCAAAACTCTGGTTCGATGCCCAGAGCCAAGTATCGCCAAAATCCGATGAGCGATAGATCCCCGAATCGCTTAGAGCCACGAGTACCTGGCCGCATAAAGCAATTGGAGATGCCCATCTTCTTCCGGGAAACTTCATCACAATCCAGTGTTGCCCATGATCGGCGGATCGGTAAACGCCACTCGGTCCGCATGCAAAAAGGTATTTGTCAGACTTTGTGAAACTTCGAATGTCACGTATCGAATCGGTAATTATCCATTCATTCCCGTAATTCGTTGATCGGTAGACACCGTTCAGGCAGGAAATCAACAGATTCGATCCGCTAGAATTGGACCCGTCAGAATACAGACCGAATAATCGGTCCGGGAGACCCGTGCTGGCGTGACTCCAGCTTGTTCCACTATCGGTAGATCGGAAGACGCCTGCTCCGCCGACGCATGTGAATAGATCGGCTCCGGCCGAAACGATCATGCGAAAGCCAAAGATGCCAAGCGCTGTCGAGTCATATTGGATGCGCGAGGAAGTCCAAGACTGACCGGTGTCCGTGGATCGATAGACCACGAGGTCTCGTGTAACGGCAAAGATGTTTGTAAAACCGTTAGAACTACCGTTAGGCGGTGGTCCGGAATTCGGTTGAGTCGATGACTCACAACCCGCAAAAACGGTCGCTGCAAAAAAGAACGCTAATTTCACTCTTAGGAGGTTACTCATACTTATCAATAACTTCGCAATCGGCAGATTGTTACAAAGAAAATGAAAAAGCGTGGCTGTCTGCCCCCTGATTGCATTGGCTCGGCGATAGCCAAGGGCAATCCCGCCGCAGCGGATATCACTACTCTGATTATCTCGCCCCACTCACAATCACCTTGCTGTATGCTCGTGATACCTCACCGCGAGCATTGACGAAAGTGAGTTGGCATAAGTAGATTCCAGGTTCGAGTCCTGGCGTCTGGATCGGAATTTGATGTTCACCAGCGTCTTCACGGGCGATAGAGCGCAGGCCTTCCCTCCCCGTCACGTCGAGCAGGCGGAGCGTGATATCGCCGGATTCAGGTAGCGAATAGGCCAGCGTTGTTGAAGCGCTTGCAGGGTTTGGGAAAGTGCCGAGAATCGCCAGACCATGTGAGAGCATGCTATGAGTCGTTACGGCGGACTGCGATCCAATAGTGAAATAGGCGAATGCTGTATCGTCCAACCGGCATTCGTCTTTCGGATACCGGGCGATGGCTGCGATGCGGTAACATCCGGGAAGTAGCGTCTTCGTATCGTAGACCGCCTGGCGACTCGGAAAGGTATCAATGGCTAAAGAATCAGGCGCCATTTGATCGATGATTGTGTCAGCTCTGTATACAAGCGCAAGATCAGAACAACGTCTAATGATGAGAGAGACGGGGATTTGGTAGAGCCAGCCCATGCCAGCATTCCGGAAGCTCGCAATTAGGAGAATGGACGACCCCGCAAGCACCTCATGCCCTGATTCAGGGTATAAGACCAATATACTCTGCAAATTATGAGCGTAGGAAACATCGATATTCGCGCATGTGGTATCATCTACGCTGAGTTGGTCAGTGGCAAGTAGGGCCATCGCGCAACAATCAAACTGCCCGGCAGCCGTTGGCGTCCAATCCTTGAATGACACATCGACCGTCTGTCCGCTTTTGAGGCTGGCAACCGTAGCAGAGTCTCTATAGACGACACCCGAAGCAAGCGTAATCGCGAACGAGACCTTCACGTTCGTCTCGTCGTTTCTGGCCCGGTTCGTGTATCGTGCTTTGATTGGGTGCGGTGTACCAGTCGGAATTCTTGCCGCAGCAAACCCAAGCACGGTGTCCGCGCTGATGTCATGCGTCGCGTAGATGGTGAAGGTCGAGAAGGCGGTGTCATTGGAACGGTCGCCATCGTTGGGGATACGAGCAATCGCCACGATCTGATAGCAACCGGGCGGCAAGAGTTTGGTATTGAACGATCCTTGCTGACTCGGAAATGTGTCGGACATGAGCGAATCAACAGGTATGTTCAGATTCGTTTGCTGAAACACGGCAACCAGCATTTGATCGGCGCACCGTCGGATCACTACCTTTGCCGGTCCATTCCTGATTTCATTCACTCCAACATTTTGAAAAATAGCAACAGGTTGAAAGCCCACGCTGGCTGGTATCGAATCGTTGGGTTTGGGATATTGAATAGACATCGCTTGAGCGTCATATCCGTATGCGACGATCACTTGTGCACACGTCATATCATTAGCGTGGTTTTGATCGCTGGAGAGGATCGATAGTGCGCATATCGTGTCTATTCCATTAAATTGAGGGGTAAAATTTGCAAAAGCCACGTCGATCGTTTGGCCGCTATTCCATGTGCCAACGTATACTGTATCCCGATACATCAGACCATTGCGGTCTCGGACAGTGCATCCAACCAGCACATTCGCTTCATTACTCGTCCCCACGTTCGTAAAACGAGCCAGTAGGGCGCCTGGAAAAGAGGTCGGCGACTTGCCCTTCGGAGCAAGGATCGAGTCGGCGCGGATGTCATGCGTCAATTGTGCTTCGCTCTCTTTGGAGAGAGCGAGCAGCAGCGCGCAGACGAGAACGATGATCTTCATAACATAGCCTCCGTTCTCCTGACACGCGAGAAGGGGCAAATGTTACGGGGGCATGCGGTCGGGCGGGCCGACGCGGCGTGCCTCGGCACGCATGACCTCCCTATTTCCAGTCCATTTGGTCGTTTGAGGAAGGACAATGTGCGCCACCCGTGCCCATACTTCCGGGACACTTGACAGCGACGTCGATTGCTTTGCTCCCATCAGTTGGTACGAGGAAAATATCGCACGCATTGTCTTCGATTGCGATCCACTTACTATCGGGCGACCACGCCGGATCGTCTTCGGTAGCGCCGGAAGTCGTAAGCTGCTTTGCATTCGAGCCGTCAATATTCATGGTCCAAAGATGGTTGCTCAAAATAAAGGCGATGGTGCTTCCATCCGGACTGACCGACGGTTTTTTCGGTGTGTTCAGATTCTTGTCCAAGCGGATCATCGAGTGGAATCCATTGTCGATCTTGAAAATACCTCCATCCGGTTGTGTGCTACCCGATGGCACTCCCTGCACATAGAGACTTCCATCTTTGCCCCATGTTGGATGAAGGTAGTACTCCGATGTCGTTGCATCACCAATCGTGGTAATCAACGCTCCGGAGCTTGCGTCCACAACGTATGTAATCCAAGCTGCGGATTGGTCGTATGCAATGTAGCGGCCGTCCGGTGAGAGTTGTGGACCGTGGAAGGCAGCATCATACCCACCCATTTGGCTGTGATGTCGAATGATTTGATTCTGAGCACCGTCGGGAGAGATCACCGTAAGATCGTTAGCAACGACACAAAGTATCCACTTGTCGGGACGGACGTTCGGCATGTCGCCATAACCGACGGTCGTAACAATCCCGCTCGTGAGATTCAGAGATTCAATGTTAGATGGAATATCGTGAAAGTAGATCGTACCGCCCGGACCACCCGCGCTCTGGGTCGGAGCGGTCGAAGTGCTGCACGCTGCGAATAGGAACGCAATGGCAACGAAAACAAGATGCGTAAATCTTGAAGTAGAGATCATGTTGTAATAAGTAATGGAAAGTTTGAACGATGCGCCCGAGGCGTGAGGGCCAAGAACTCTATGGCGCAACGTTTTCTGGTACGGGCTGGTGCTGCTGCCCACGAGGACCCATCGAGAGATCCTGACTGACAACATAGACGATCATGGCCGTGACCATCAACACGAGAAAGACCCAGAAGCGCCAGTCGTGATGCGCACGCGTCCAGTATGGGCGATGCGCCTCGATGGTCGTGTCGGCAGCCGGTCTTCCGTGCTCATTGTGTTCCTCTTTTGTAGTGTTCATGATATTTCTTGATTTACGATGAAATTCGGAATGCCACGTGGAGCGACTCGGAGATTGACAATGAGATTGATCTTATGCCAGATCAATTCGCGATCGAATAATGCAATTGATAATAGCTCGCTGTTCTGATTTCGCCGACAATGTATCAGTTTTGAGTCAGGTCTTAACGTTGATTGTTGGCTAACGTGCCGTGGCGTCAGGTGGTGCTTGATGGCGACCCGAGTTGAATCGGCGGTATAGCATGTCATTCTGAGCGGAGCAATTCGACCGAAGCGTGCATGATCGGTCATGCGCGGAGAATTGCGGAGTCGAAGAATCTCTCGCTCGTCAGCCTTTCGGTTCTCCGTCAAGGGATCCTTCGACTCCGCGAATCTCCGCTTCGCTTCGATTCGCTGCGCTCAGGATGACATTCTTTGGGAGTATGCGCCCTTCCTCTGTCTTAGGATAGACGACATTTTGATGAATTCTTTGGCCGTGAACGTAACAAATCGTCGGTTCCGGGATTATAGTAGTAAGGATATGGGCACCATTTGTCTTCCTGCAAAGACCGTCACGCCGCAGGCTGTTCATGAACTCCAAACAAAAATCGAAAATCAAAAAGATTTGCGCTGTCCTGGTGAATTGTCGAATGCGGCTTGGAATCGCCATAGTTCATGAAGCACAAACGCTCGCGCGCTACGCTGAGGCGCGAATCCCCTGCCGGTTTTGTTAGCGGTCCGCAACCATGACATATAAGATCATCGTCCAGAAATTTGGCGGAACATCCGTGGAGGACGCGCGGGCGATGGCGCGCGCAATCAAGATCGTGCTGGGGCATGGCGTAAGCGCCCGGACGCGGCCGCTCGTGGTGCTCTCGGCGTGCGCCGGCGTGACGAACGATCTCATCCGGCTGAGCGAGCTTTCGATCAAAGGTGATCTTCGTCCGGCGCAGACGACGATCGACCGTTTGGAAGCCAAGCACGCACGCATTGCACGAGAGTTGCTCGGCGAGAGCGATGTGTTTGACACGGTCCATCGCTCGCTGCACGAACTCTGGGAGAGTCTTCGGCTGCTGGCGCGCGGCGTGCATCAACTCGGCGAACTGACCGCGCGCAACCGCGATCAATTTCAGTCTGCTGGCGAGCGTGCATCGTCACTTATTTTTCAGGCAGGGCTGGCGGGAGCGATCAAAGATAAGTCGATCCCGGTGCTATTGCTTGATGCGAAAGAGTTCTTCGTCACCACAAACGACTTCACGGCCGCGCGGCCCTTGGTTCCAGAGACGACGCGGCAAATGAAGAAGATTGCCCGGCTGCTCACGGACGGCGCGATTGGTGTCACGCAAGGATTCATCGGCGCGACAGCCGAAGGCGAAACGACGACGATCGGGCGCGGCGGCTCCGATTTCTCGGCAGCGATCATGGGCGTTGCGCTCGCATCGCACGCGAAGGTGCCGGAGATTCAGATTTGGACCGATGTGGCCGGAATCCTGACGTGCGATCCGCGCCTCGTGCGCGGCGCCCGTTCGATCGAGCACATCTCGTTTCAGGACGCGAGCGAACTTGCATATTTCGGCGCGAAGGTGTTGCATCCGGAGACGATCTGGCCGGCTGTCGAGAAAGGCATCCCGGTCCGGGTGCTTTCTTCTAAAGAACCGAAGAAGCCGGGGACGACGATCACGGCCAAGGTCCGCAATAGCCATCCGATCACTGGCATTGCTTTGCTGCGGGATGTGACGGTTGTGCGTTTAGGATCAAGTTCGATTGTTCCGGATGTTACTTTGCAGCAAGCAATTTGGGATGCGCTGGGCGAAACTGGCTCGGTTCCGGTCGCGGTGTCATTTTCGGTCGGAAGCGCGCTATATGCCTTTCGTGATGCAAGCCCTGTCCTGGCACTCCGTGCCGCAGTAGAAGGCCGGACGATGATCGAGGTCGAGTCTGGGCACTCGCTGGTGACTTTGGTCGGCCCCGGTCTCAGAGAACACGCCGGAATCGCGGCGCGCATTTTCCGCTCTCTGGGCCGCGCAAACTGCGAAATGATCTCGTATGGCGGGTCCGACACGTCGATCAGCTTCTTAGTCTCTTCGGAGTCCGCTGGGCGAGTGGTTCAGAAGATTCATCGGGAGTTTTTTTGATTGTGTACCTTTTCGTGACTTCCGATGCTCTGCTTCTTCGCATTGTTGGCATCGGGGAACGAAGAAAGGCCCGAAATACGTTACTCTCTTTCTGGAATTTTGTCTATTTGCGGGCCAAGAATAAAAACGCTTTTTGAAGAATGACAGGGGGAAAGGTGGATGCCCCATCATCCATCGTGGATGATGAGTCATCCACGATAGCTTTTCCTTTTTCGAAGAGCGTTTTTCTGTGTGCCCTCCCTTCCGTTTAACGTCCTCGCGTATCGAGACGAGATTCGAAGGTGGCTGCCAGCGCCCCGGCACGCGCCTGCGCTTGGCCGAATGGACTTCGGTCTATCTTATTGCGGTTCATTACGATCACATGGCGACGGCAACGAAGGCGAAGGCGAAGACAACCAAGGCGAAGGCAGCGAAAGCCCCGAAAACGGCGCGCACGCGGCGACGCTCGAAGTATATCACCGGGCTGATGCTCTGTTCCGAGTGTACCCGCACGGCCCGAAAGGAAATCGTCGGCGAGGCGCGCACGCGGATGGCCGGCGAAGCTCCGCAGCCGATCGACCGTGAGTCCCCCGAGCCACAAAACGAGAACCTCTGGGTCCGTTGCACCAAGTGTCACAACACGATGCTGGTGAACCTGACTGCGCTCATGGCCGAAAAGCCGAAGGCCCACACGAATCTTATGGCGGCGGAATGCACGCCCTACTCCCCCTCCCGCATTTTTGCAATCGGAGAGGCGATCTACCATAAGGATTGGGACGATGTCGGTACGGTCATGTCCAAGGAAGTGACCGCCAGCGGCCGCAATGCCGTCATCGTTCACTTCGATAAGTCCGGCGAGAAAAAGCTGCTCGAGAACTTCAAGGCTGAGTAACACGCTGAAGTCCTCAAAGTGCTTCTGTGCTGAAGATTGATTCAGAGCATTTAGCACCCACCGGAAGCAACTTTCTGACCTCCGATTAGCATTTCAAGTGTCGTCGAAGCGTGTTCTTTCGCTTCGACGCGAGCAGCAATGACTGAAGTCCGAATACCGGCAGCACCCACCGTTTCCTCCGCGATCCATACCAATGGCTCCGCGCCGGATACCACAGCCCTTATCGCCTCCCTGAAGGAAGCGCTCGAGTTCGTGCAGGAGCGCGTCATCAACCGGGAGGAAGTGATCGAGCAGATCTTTCTCGCGCTGCTCATCGGCGAGCACGTCCTGATCGAAAGCCGCACCGGTGTAGGAAAAACGCTGCTGGCCGAGCAGGTCTTCCGTATGTTCGAAGGCGCTCGGACATTTAAAGTGCAAGCGAGCAAGGAGCAGCAGCCGGATACCTATTTCGGCGGGCTTTTGCTCGAAGAACTAAAGCAAGGCCGGATCATCCACAACACGGAAGGCTCATTAGTCGAGAGCGAGTTCGGATTTATCGACGAGATCTTCGATGCCAACGATTACACCCTCCGCGCCCTGCTCTCACTGCTGAACGAGCGAGAACTCGTCCGTGGTGTGCAGCGAATGCATGCGAATATCCACACCGTGATTGCGGCGACGAATTATCTCCGAATCTCAGAAATCACCGAGGCGCTGATGGACCGATTCCTGTTCAAGGCACTCGTCCACCCCGACAAAGACGCATTCTACCAATACAAGATCTCGCAGCAGTACTTGAGGAATCTCGGAAGCGCGATCGAGCCGCCGAAGAAGATCCGCTACTCAGACCTGGCGTATGCCACGCATATCGTGCGCGGCGAAGTACCCGAGTATCCTGTGACGATCAGTCCCGACCTCGTCTATTTTATGAACCTGGTGATCCGTCACTACGAGATCCAGCGCAACCGGCTTTTGCAGGAACGGCCACACGAGGCGCATCTCCGCACGAAAGATTTTTATATCTCACCACGCACGCAGGCCAAGACGCTCGACATGTTGCGTGCCATCGCATTCCTCCACGGGCGACGCTATGCCGAGCGGGGCGACATCCCGAGGCTCCATCTGCTGCTCTGTACCTCCGGCATCGCCGAAGAAAAGGCACTATTTCAGCGATCGTACGACACGCTGATGCAACTGTACCAAGTCTCTGGCGCCTTCGATCAGCTTGCAGCGCTCCTGACGCTCGAAGACGTGCTCCGCCGTCTCAAGCATGACCCCGCTCTCATGGCGCGGCCGCTGGACGAACTCGAAGGTGTGCCGACGAAGCGCTCCATCGTAGCATGGGCAAAGGAGACGCTCGGCGTGGCCGATGCATCTGCCGGCCACAAGCGGCGACTCGCTGAAGGATTCCTGGCAAGCATTCATCCTGTTACGGAAGATCTGAAGTCACTCAAGGCGCATCTCGATCGGGAGATCAAAGCGGTTTTCGTAGACCACGTTGAGCACTTCTAACGCCGCACTCGAAGTTCGCGAGCGCCATCGCAACCGCCGAAGGTCCTTCCTCCTTTTCTTTTCTATCGTCCTCGTGGTCTACGGGTCGATCAACTACTACATCTTTGTCCGCCTGAACCAGTCGATTCCGGTTTCGTCATGGTTGCATCCGGTGTTTCTGCCACTCTTCTGTTTCATCGCTTCGAGCTTCCTGCTCGGTCAGTTTCTTGAGTATCGACGCAGTAACATACTCAGTGATGTCCTCACCTGGATCGGGTCGTTTTGGCTCGGGATGATGTCTTGGTTTTTCATGGCTGCACTGCTCGTTGATCTTTTCCGCCTCTTTGATTCTGCAATAGGATTTCTTCCCTCAGTCTGGTATTCCAACGGAGAAATGACAAAGGCATGGATTGCTGGCGTTGCCTCCTCCGTTATTTCTCTGGCGATGTTCCTCGGCTTTTTGAATGCCCGGCGCATTCGCATACACCCGCTCAACATCCGGATTGACAAACCCGGACAACCAATGAGAATTGCCGCTATTAGCGACATGCACATGGGCGCGCTGATCCGGCGGCGCATGGTCCATCAGATGGTGACGAAGATCAATGCGCTGAAGCCGGACATTGTCCTCATGCTGGGCGATCAGGTAGATGGCAACGTGCACCCGGTCATGCAACTCGATCTGGGAAGCGAGCTAAAAAAGATCAAGAGCAAATACGGAGTGTATGCGATCACGGGCAATCACGAATACATCGGCAATGCCGAGACCGCCTGTGCGTACCTGGAAGCGCATGGCATCACGATGTTGCGGGATGAGTCGGTCGAAGTTGCGGGCGTGTATCTCGTCGGACGCGAAGACCGCGCATCGAAGCAGTTCGCTCATCTTCAACGAAAGCCACTTGCCGATCTTGTCGCGCCGCTCGACACGTTAAAGCCGATCATCCTGATGGATCACACACCATTCCACTTGGAAGAGGCCGAGCAGAATGGAATCGATCTTCAGCTATCCGGCCACACACATCACGCACAGATTTGGCCATTCAGCTACATTACGAAGGCCGTTTACGAGGTAAGCTGGGGATACAAACGAAAGGGCAAGACGCACGTCTATGTCTCGTGTGGCTCGGGAACCTGGGGGCCACCGATCCGCATTGGCAACCGGCCGGAAATTATGGACATCACAATTACTTTTAGTGTTCGAGATAGATGATCGAAGAGATTGAAAATCTGAAATCGGACGTTCGCGGAATAAAAGTACTGCTCGAAGTAACTGTCCCGCGCTGGGCAGCAGATGAGCCGGTGCGCGGTGAACCGATCCAAGCGGCACCGATTCCATCTCTATCAGAAGAGGGACTTCAAGTTCAGGCCGCTCATTGGTACACTGGCTATTCCCCAAGCAGCACTGCTAAGTCTGACGTCGCCCTAGACCTTGATTTGCCAATTACCGAGGTGCAGCTCTCGGAATCGATCTATGACCTGGAGGGCTACCTCGTCGAAACTCGTAAATTTGAAAACAATACTGTTGCACAGCACGAGCAATACACCTATGATCCGTCCCACAATCTGATTTCACGTGCGTTTGAAGACACGACAGACGAACTCACAGAGAAAGAAGTACGGCATTACGATTTCCAGGGAAGACTCACTTCCAAATCCGTGACTGGCACGGATGACATTACGCTCAGTACTTCATACCAGCGGAGTGTCTCAGGAGTGGAAGAGACTCTATCAGGACCTGACGGGATCGAATCTCGCGTCCACAAAGTCATCGACAACTCGGGACGAGTCATCGAATCCAAAGAACTCGACTCTGATGGCAATCTTGTGTCAGGAGAAGCACGATCATACAACGAAACTGGTAAACTCACAGAGATCTGGACACTCGAAGAAGATGGTTCGCGTTGGCTTCGTGAGTTATTCGAATTCGATTCGGAAGATCGAGAAATCCGATGGTCTGAGACGTTGGAGGATGGTAGTACCAACCAACAGCGCGAAACAACATACGACAACGGGCGACCCACATGCGATGTCCTATACGAACTTGACAACGAGACCAAAACGACGTATGAGTATGACAGTCAGGGACGCTTGCAACGGACATTCAGTGTGAGTGAAATCTCAGAGATTGAAACAGTGCATGCCTACGAAGAGCATGGGTTGCCAGCAATGACTGCCACGCGAATGGTCAAGGATAAGCGCTCGACTCCCATACGTGGAATCTATCCCGGAGCGAGCACGACCTGGTGGGTCTATGAGTTTTATCAGTCCTGACTTTTAATATCTGATGTTCTCCGAGCGCTCGCTATTTCCGGTCATGGAGGAGTTCGGCTTCTTCTCGCACATTTACGAGAGGCTGCCGGAAGACTTCACGGCCATCTTCGAGATCGCGCGCGTGCTCGATGATGAGTTGAGTGCGCTTTCTAAGCAGCTTCGCGAGGTCGTCCGGCTCCCCGCCCCCGCCGATTCGCAGAAGCGCGACAAAGCCGAGGACTTTCATCGATATACGCCCGCCGGCGACCGCTACTCCGCCGATCTGATCACCAGCTACCACGATGTCGCGCGGATCTATCCGAATCAGTTTCTGCTACCGGAAGAAGTCTTCATGCAGCGGCTGGCGCGGCGGGAGCTATGGATGCCGGTGGCACGCACGGGGGTCATCCTTCCCGTCGATGACACGAGCGAAGGCTTCACGTTCGACAGCCGCAAGCAAAAGGTCTACGTCCTTTTCGACACATCGCAGTCGATGGCCGCGCATCACCGCATCCATCTCGCGAAAGCCGTGCTCTATGTCTTCCTCAAGCGAAACAAGGTCGAGCTTGGCCATATTAGTCTCCGCACGTTTGACGAGCATGTCGGTGAGGTACATACAGCGGTGGATGAGGCAAGCTATCACGCACTGATGCGATACGTGCTGCGGCTCACCCATCTAGGCGAAGGGACCATCTTGCAAAAAGCCTTGATGACCGCCCTTGATGATATTCAGCAGACGGAGCATCTCTCCGGCGCGGAGATCCTCATCATCACGGATGGCGCGGTTCAGCTCGACCTCGATCTGCTCCGTTCCAAAATGGACGAGCACACGCTGATTCATGCGGTCAAGATCGGACACGTCGAGACCTACGCGAGCGAAGTACAGATCGACGACATGATCGCGCGTGGGCAGATCAAGGACCGGACGCTTGTTGATCTTCAGAAGCAAAAGGAAGAGATCGAACACCAGCTTCGAGTGATCGAGGGCGCAGCTCGGCACCATCAGCTCGATCAAATGCTTGCCGGGGTCCGGAGGCAGATGGCACTCCACAAAGTCCCATTCGGGCATGAGTTGGAGCAGCTTTCGACCGTATACGTCAACATCGACGATTTGGTCGAAACCGGCCTGTTCCGTGCCAATCCGGAGACGATCGGCGATCTCGAAGCGCTGGCACGCGCGCTCGAAATGGAAGCATCCGAATTCCTCACGCCCGAGCTGACTAAGAAAGTGGCGGTATTGCATGATCACGTGCAGTTCCTCTTGCGCTATGAAACCGATCCGGAACTTGCCGAGCGGCTGCGATTGATCGATGAGCGGTTGCGCAAGCTTCTGGCCCATGTCCTTGGTGAACCCGCGCAGGCAACGGAAGGTGACGCCGCCGGAGGCGAGATACAATCCCATGCCGCCGCGCTACCGATGTCCGAGGAGGACGAACGGGACTTACGGTTCTTGCTCGAAGCTGGAGCCGCGCTTGGCAAGAGTTGGGGGCTGCTACTTCGCTGGCTCATGCAGCGCGCCCGGGCTGGCGTACGTGCAATGGGGAGAAAAATCCGCCGCCGGGTGTAGGGAAGTTCACTCCTATTTTTCTGTTTCTGATTTTGTTGATAACATTCCGCGCTTTGCGGCGCTGGATTCCGTATTTTTGGGTTGTAATCATCCAACCGATTCGACCCAAATTAGCCCCACGTTTTTGTTCGTAGAAGACCATGAAGTTTATCGCGCAGATCAAACCGCTTCAAGAGACCCTTTCCAAAGTCATCGCCGTCATCCCGGCGAAATCGACACTGCCACAGCTCGAGACCGTCTCGGCTGAACTGAAGGGCAACCGCCTCTCCTTCACCGGGACCGATCTCGAGATCACCGTTGTCGCATCGCTCGAAGTATCGGGCGTCAAGGACGGAACGGCGAACATTCCCGCGAAGCTCCTGTATGAGATCATCCGTGCGCTGCCCGAGGGCGAGTTGACGTTTACCCTCGATAAGACGACCCGCCGCGCGCAACTCGAAACCGCGCAGGGCAACTATCAGCTTTCAGTCGATGAGACCGCCCAGCTTCCAAACGCGCTGGCCGAGTTCAAACCGGAGGGATCGATCACCATCGATGCCGCGACCATTCGCCGGTTGATCTCCAAGACACTCTTCGCCGTCAGCACCGATGAGCTCCGGCCGGTAGCGCGTGGAGCTGGACAGGGGGTCTGTGGCGGACGTGCCGAACAGGCCGCCGACGTCTCCCTGGGGGACGACCACCAAGAGGGCGGCGATGACGATCGCGCCTATCGCGACGATCGCACAGACGCGCCAGCGCAGCGAGATGGGTCGACTGGTCACGACCCAGATAGCGACGCAGCCGACTGTAGCGACCACCGGACCCCTGCTAAGCGTCGCCAGCTGGCCGACGAAGGTCACGAGGACGATGAGCACGGCCACACGTTCCTTCAGGGCTCCGATGCGGGCCGCCTCCAGAGCAGCCAGGACGCCGAGCCCAAGGAAGGTCCCCAGCATGATCGGATGCGAGAAGGCGCCCATGGCTCGCGTGATCCCGAAGCGCAGAGGGATATACGTTACTCCGCCGACGCGCAGCCCATATTCGTAGAATGGGTTCCAGCCGGTGATCGCCGTGAACATGCCCACGAGCGAAGCGAGGACCCCCGCGCAAGCGAGGCCGAGAAGCACGGCGCGGCGCCCGCGCGCTGACTGGCCAAGCATCAGCGCGCCCAGCGTGGCGGCGAACCCGGTGAGAGCGACACCCTCGGTGAGCTTGCCGATGAGGACAGCGCCGAGCATCCACAGACAGAGGAGCGCCAGCAGCCCCAGATGCATCGGCCTCGCAAGATAGGCGAACCCTGTCCTCACTGACGCTCCGACGCCGCAGGCCAGAACAAGGACCGCGAGCAGCACCGGGCCACTGAAGGGCGGCACGGGCTCCAAATAGGCAGGGGCGAAGACACCTGCCACGAGAAGACCGAACACTGCTCCGTACGGAAATCGCAGCGCGATGGCGAGCACGATCAATCCCGCAAGGCCCGCGCCTACGAGGATGGGGCTCACGCGCCCGAGGGCCATGGCCATCGCAGCACCGACGACGACCCACAGGACCACCAGCGCAAGCGGCTCCAGCCGTTTTTGAGGAGTAAGGGTCGTCAAGGGCTGCACCTCGCTTCCGGGCGCCGAGCGGGATGGGAGGGTCGGGAGCCGATGAG
>JADGPZ010000236.1 GCA_017882165.1 Candidatus Kapaibacterium sp. | reverse complement strand
TTACCTCGAACCACAATAGCTGTCGCCGCCCATGGGCCAGGACCAGAAACGCAAACAAGAGATCAAAGGTCAGCGTCGGTACAACGCACATATCGATAGCGGCGATCGTCTCAGCGTGATTTTGCAGAAAAGTCTTCCAAGTCTGCGACAGCGGATTCTGACCACGCACCATGTATTTCGAGACCGTCGACTGGGCGACCTGAAAGCCAAGCATCAGAAGCTCGCCATGGATCCGGGATGCGCCCCACAGCGCGTTTTCCCTGCTCATCCGCCGAATCAGATCACGCAGACCGCGATCAATCTTCGGCCGCCCTGCCCGCTTTCGTGATTTCCACCGCCAATAAGCCTTGAAACCTGCACGATGCCAGCGAAGGATTGTCTCCGGCTTCACCACCTGAGCCAAATCAAGCAGCCAGGATAAATTCGAGTCATCCAGATCACAAGGTCTCGATCACTACCGCGCAATCGAGGCCGATGCGCTAGCCGCCGCAAAGCGATATTGAGTTGATGGCGCAGAAACAGGTTCTCCGCCTGGAGCCGACGCCTCGATTTGAGCAGATCGCAGGCAAATGACCCGAGCACGTGCAGGATGGCAAACATCACACCGGATGATGCCCCGATTCTCCCTCGCCGCACGAACCAAATGCCGGATGGAGTTTTCGGAAGGGACAGCAGAGGAAATCCCTCACCCGCGAAGCCAAAATGCACTTAAAAGGCCTTCTGCACCCCTTGGCCATACCAACGGCGGGCACGCGCTATCGTCTTCGCCGTGATTTCCAGGATGACGAAGCCCTGGGCGGCAAGTGTCTTCACTTTACTCGGCGGCGTATGACCGAACGAGACCGGCTCCCACTTCGAGAGGTCGACCTTTGAATTACGGAGCGCCAGCATCTCTCGCGGGTTGACGACGTTACGCTCACGATAGCGGTCGCAGAATTGGGTGCTCATTTGGGTGTCCAGCGATTCGGTGTGCAATGATATCGCTAGAACCTGTGTCTGCTAGATGACGATCTTACTTATCAACGTCGAATCGTTCTCATCCGCCCGTGACCTGGCTTACGCCGCCCCCGCTACCCCCTCCGCCCCCCGCCCCCTGCCAGTGCTGTTGCTTGTTGCGCCGTTAGCCTATTAATCAGGTACGCGCCTCGACGGCTCGCTTCAATGTCATGGGGCGCCGGCTTAAAGGCGGCCGCGGCATAAGTACGTGTGTCGGCAACCCTGCTGAAACGACGCACAAAAGGAATTTCTATGACCAAAGAAGCCAAAAACAACCTCTCCGAACGCGAGAAGACGGTGCGAGATATCGCCACTCTGAACGAGTCCATTCGCTTGAATTGGCTCGATCTCGCGCGGGAAGGCGGACTCCAACTGAGCGCCGAAGAACAGGCCGGCATCCGAAAGAATACCGAGATGCTGATGGATAGCCTAAAGGAGCTGCTTCAGTTGTGCGCGGCGGTGCGATAGTCGGCCACGGAGCGGCGGCATAGCGCGGTCGCGCGTGGCGGAGTAAAACCCGGCCACTATTGAGGCTGATCCTTTTCGAACGCTGATTCGAAGAGGAGCGGTCGGGGATGTTCGCGGTGGAGATTTACGCGGCGGTTCGGAAGTTCGATTTTATTGAGGGGAATAGCCGAAGGGAAGCGGCTCGGGAGTTCGGGCTGAGCCCTACTCAAAACTCCAAAAGCCAAATAAACCCTGGAGCTTCTCCAGCATTCAGAGTTTTGGGTGTCACCTGCTTCGAGCGAGCCGGTCAAAAACTTACCCCCGCTCGCTATCCAGATGCGCCATTTGAGTTTCTGTGTATCTGGAACCAGCCGCAATCCCCTTAGGTAGCGCTGTTTCAATTGCGAGCAAATCATTAGACGAAAGGATCACGTCCAGCGCGGCAAGAGATTCGGCAAGACTTTGTCGATGACGCGCGCCAATAACTGGTACGATGTCTTTTCCACGCGACAATACCCAGACGATTGCAATCTGTGCCAACGTCGCACCTTTCGCCCCTGCGATCATCCGAATAGGTTCAAGGAGTTTTAAATTTTTCTCCAAGTTCTCGCCTTGGAATCGTGGGCTGTAACTCCGAAAATCGCCTGGCGTTATCTTGTCCTTTGACCAGCGATCGCTGATAAGTCCACGCGACAGCACGCCATATGCCGTGATGCAAATGCCGAGCGTCCGGCAGGTTGGCAATATCGATGCCTCGATCCCCCGTGAGAACAGCGAATATTCGATCTGCAGGTCGCAAATTGGATGGACCGAAGCGGCCCGTCGAATCGTTTCGCTTCCAACTTCCGATAAACCAATATGGCGAACATGACCGGCCTTCACCATCTCTGCGATGGCGCCGACTGTATCTTCGATAGGGACGTTTGGATCAAGCCGTGCAGGGCGGTAGATATCGATGTGGTCGGTGCCTAGTCGTTTCAGCGTGTACGCTAACGCGGTTTTGACAGCAGCCGGACGCCCATCAAATCCTACCCATTTCCCTCCGGGATCGCGCTGTGCGCCAAACTTGACGCTCAAAATGATCTGATCACGCGGTCTGTTCTGAATTGCCTCCGAGATAAGCATCTCATTATGGCCCATGCCATAAAAGTCGCCTGTGTCTAGCAGTGTTACATTTGCATCAAGCGCCGCGCGGAGAGTGGCTATGCTCTCGGAGCGATCCGAAGGCCCATAGAAGTCAGACATGCCCATGCAGCCCAAGCCGATGGCTGAGCTGGTCGGACCATTCACTCCAAGTGATCGGGTGTACATCAAATCTCCGCCTTTATGTAGCTCACCTGCATGTCCGTTTTCCGAGCCTATATCGAGCGATTTGTCAGAGGAACCGAGAATTTCACCCGCCAAAGCCGAATCTATTGTGCGGCCCAGGCAATGTGTTCGACTTTGTCTGTCATGCTGCTTGGCTATGCCGCCACGCGGATGACGATCTTGCCTAAGTGCGCACCTGAAGCCATGTGCTTGTACGCTGCCTGAACTTCGTCAAAGCCGAATACCTTGTCGATCACTGGCTTGATCCCGTTTGCCGCAATAGCACGGTTCATTACCTCGAACATCTGCGTCGACCCGACCGAAATGCCCTGCACGTTGGCGCGCCGCGCCAGGATCAGCCCG
>JADGPZ010000041.1 GCA_017882165.1 Candidatus Kapaibacterium sp. | reverse complement strand
CGCGACGACGACGTCCAGCGAAACGTCGCTCAGGACCAGCATGAACGGCTTAGCGCACGAAGGAAACTTGTCATAAGGTTTGTTCCAGGCTGGCAATGGCAGCTTCTTGCGTGCCACTGTCGGTTTCGCCTGCCACAGCCGATTCGGGAGTCGGCGTGTACTGCTATGGCTACGGGTATGACGAATCCTACGCCTGGGCGGGCACGCTTGGCGTTGGATTCTTGCCGAATTCAAAAGACACATCCGCACCGCTTGCAACCGTCAGTTCCACGACCTGCCAGTCCGTTCACGTCGCGCTTACGGATAGTGGTGTGAATGCGACCAAGCTCTTCATGTATCACATCGATACGATTCGCAACATGACGTTCGTCCCCGACACTCTGTGGATCACCGGGGATACGCTCGCGACTACGTATTACGACGCCACAGTTATCAATCCCGCCGACTCTGCAATGATCCGGGTGAACGCGTACGACATGGCCGGAAACTGGACGACGATTACTTCATCGTTTTCTCCGACATTAGCAGGGCAGATCAGTCCGAAGCTCCAGCAGTTCGGTTCGGGGGATTCCTCGCGCTGCACGTACCTGTACGATACACTCGTCAATGCCGGTGTCGGGACGTTCAGCTTCTTAGGTCTTCATCTTGCACGGGGCGACCAGGGGTTCTCGATTGATAGCGCGGTGATGACGCCATTGGCGCAGGGAGAGCACCGAGCCGTCAAGATCTGTTTCAGGCCGCAGCAGGCAGCGATTGTATTTGATACGCTCCAATTCAGCAGCAACTGCGGATATGTCGCATCGGTGCTGACCGGGAACGGTGGGGCAACGAACTTCATCGTTACGGATCACGACTTCGATACGACGGTTCTTGGCGCGAGTGTCGCAGGGTCGGCCTATATCATTAATCTATCCCAACTCGCCACGGTAGGCATCGACTCCGTCTGGGTTGACAATCCGTGGAATTTCCAAATCGTACCGAATCAAACTGGTCACGTCGCGCCACCCCAATTCTCGATACCATTGCATGGTGCGGACACAGTGCAATTCCAATTCACGACTCAACTTTCTCGGGGCACCGGACCCTACAAAACGAATTGGCACGCAATCAGCCGTGCGATCATCGGTCCCGGCGAGAGCGGAATGCGCACGGGCACGCTGACGGCGTTCGTTTCTGGTCCACCGGCGAGCGTGGCGCAAACCACACAGGATGCGCTGACACTCACGGTGTCACCGAATCCTGCTCAGACCGAGATAGATGTGCATATCACCGGAGCGCGCGACATTTTGCCACAAGTGGTTATGCTCGATGTTTTAGGTCGCACCGTAGCCTTCCCGCCGCCCCCTCTCGCGGCGGGCGGGCTGGTGCGGCTGGATGTATCATCCTTGCCGGATGGGGTGTACTATCTTCGCGCGAGCAGTGGAGGCGCCACCGCCTCCAAACTCATTGTTCGGCATTAAGTCATGTGCAAACTTCTGATTCAGATATTATTCTCGTCAGCCATCGGCTTCGTGCCGATGGCTGGCAGCCTGCATGCCCAGTGGAACCCGGATAGCTGTTGTTGCCCGATTCCAGAGGGCGATACTGGTTTTGGCTTTGGCCGCAGAATGCCTGCGTTTGCTGACATGGGCGAGCAACTCTCTCCAGACAAAAAGTATCTGGTTTTTCTTGTCTCTCAAGGCAATGGCGGAGCATGGCTACTTGACTTAGGAACGCTCAAGCGAACGCAGATTATTGTGCATGGTGGTCTCCCCGGAGAATCAGACATTAGCTTCGGTGCAATAACATTTTGCCCTTATGATCCCGATCTTCTGGCGCTTACAGTAGAATCGGTTGTGGATACCATTCAGATTGTCAATAATCTGTTTACCTATCGCATCTCCACGGGGGCGTCCAAGAGAATTACTCCGGATACGCTCGGTCCACTTGGCTATGGTGGGCTTAATCTCTTTGGATGGTTGCCAGGCTCAAAGCCTAACATGGATACATTCGTAATTGGATTTGGTGCTTGGCACGGCAAGAGCTTCTATGGCACATACGTTCCTCAGACTCAGGGAATGAACCCCGTGCAAAGGGTTGATTCAAGAATCCATTTCTTGACCGCTTCACGCGACAGACAACATTCAATAACTTTCGATGATACCGTCCACGATGGCTACCCTTATTTTTTAGATAGCACCAAGATACGCTATCCCAAACCGATTTATGCGATAGCAAATGCCAATTTCTCGCTTGATGGGAAATTGTTCGCTGCCGAGGTCGATCCACTTGGTTATGGTCCGCCTGCCGATACCATATTCGAGCAGGTCTGGGTGTGGCGCACCAGCGACCCATCGACACCGATAAGAATGATTAATTTTCAGAAGCTCTTTTGCAAGTATTCGTTCTGGGGGATTTGGCCATGCTTTATCACGGATTCAACCATCGCTGTTTCGATGCACAAAGACGGCGACACTTTCTCCCCGCTTTGGGAGATTACGATTGATGGAAGGATTGTGCGGCAACTTACTTTTTTACCGCAGAATACGGTGTCAGTTGCTGAAACCAGTTCTACGGCCGCCGAACTACCTATTTCAATTTTCCCCAATCCTGCCCGCGACGAATTCACCGTGAGCTTTGCGAAGCCTGAGGGTGTGGCGGATGGCTTGCAGGCTGAGTTGTTCGATGTGCTGGGCCGCGTTGCCATTCCGGTGCAGGGCGTGCGCGGCACATCCCTACAATTGGATGTGTCGGGCGTGCCGGATGGAGTTTATTATCTCCGCGCAAGCAGCGGCGGGGTCACGGCGTCCAAGCGACTTGTGATTCGCCGGTGACCATTCGAGCCGCCTCAATGAAACGTCAGCGAGGAGGTAATCTTATCGCCCACCTGAATTTTCATAACTTCCTCCATGCCGCCCTGGACTTCAGCCCAGATGGTGTAGCGCCCATCCAAGTGGGGAGTGGGGCACTGGGTGATAAACCACTGCGAGCCTTCGGTGTCCTTGCCGCTGCTCGCCATGCCGACGACACCTTCGTGGCCATACTGGTCCGGCGAGATCTCGGTGCGGATGGCATAGCCGGGTCCGCCATAGCCCGTTCCGGTTGGATCACCGGACTGAATCACAAAGTTCGGCACGACGCGATGGAATTTCTGTCCTGGGAAGAATTGATCTCTGGCGAGCCGTGCCATGTTCAGCACGGTGAGCGGAGCCTCGGAAGTGCGCAGTTTGAATTGGAGCGAGCCGCGCGCAAGCCCCAAGAGCATCTTGTCGGGCAAGCTTTCGAGGAATGCCCAGTCAATCGAACTGTGGTAGGAAAGTGGCGCCTTGAGATCGGCCGTGCTCGTGCCGATTGCCCGCATCGCGACCTTGATCGAGTCCATCAGCTCCGTGTCGTGCCACTCTCGGGCCGAGTCGTAGTCTAAGCGGAGTAACACCGGCACCTCTGGCGATGGGTCACGGAACCACGCTTCAGCGGTTACGGACGCCAGCAGTTCATCCCGGAATTGATGCACTGCGAAGCTGCGCAGATACTTGCGGAGATACCGCTCTGCTTGGGTGCGGAATGTATCGACCGCGATCGTGGAGTCGCACAGATGATCGAGTGCGATCGTGGCTACGGCTGGATCGAGGACGACATCGCTGACGCGCATGAGCATCGTCCGGTAGACGTTTGCAGCGCGTGAGCGTTCGAGCGCCTGCCGAAAACGGGTGTCAGGTTTCGCGCCGCGCGTGGCGCGTGTCCACATGGAGTCGAGTGCTTCGAGCCGCGGGATTTCCTCGGCAGCAGAGACCGCCGGCATGCTTGCGAGGATGTCGTAGAACATCACGGTATCCGTGGTCAGGCCTGCGGCTCTGATCGCGATCGCGCGGACAGCGGGATCGTTGGCGTGCATGTAATTGTCCAGCGCCCTCCCAAGCGAGAACGTTGCAAGTCGCGCGGCTGAGAGCGTTGCCTCAGCCGTGACAATCGGCGCCACACCTTGGTTGCGGCCATCGAATCCATTGAACGCGTCTAGGTAGTCGCGGACCCGTGCGGAATCCGAAGGCGTGAGCTTTCCGCCAGTGATGAAGCTGTTAAGGGTATGCTGGGCGGTTACGCCAATATGAATAGACTGTGGATCGTCACTGGTGGCCTGTTCGGTCGCCGAGCGAATGACCGCGAAGATCGCCGAGTCAAACTCCGGCGCTTTTGCCAGCGCATTCAGGATATTGACGCGTACCCGCCAGTCGGTCTCTCCGCGATAGGCACGGGTGAGCAGCGTGTCGCCCGCGAGATTGTGGGCGCGGCCGATTGCGGTCGCGGCGAACATACGGGCATAGGGTGTGCCTTGATCGTGCAGCAACTCCTTCAGTATGTCGAATCGGTGCGAGATATTCAGTGAATCGGCGACCCGGGCAAAGACGAACGCGGTTTGCCAGCGGACTTCGGGATCGTCATTGGCTGCCAGCAGTTCGAGATCGTCCATCATCCGCGGGTGCGAGAGTTTCCGATTGGCAAGACAGACGAGCGCGGCGGCATGATCGCGCTCGGGGAGCTTCTTTTGCTCGGCCACAAGGGCTGAGAGCTTCACAATATTGTTGATGGCACTCTCGGGCGCCGTGCGAGCCATGGCGATAAGCGTCGCGCGGGATGGGCGCATGAAGATCGTGCCGGCCATCCCTTCATAGACTTCGGAGTTCGGCCCGAGCAGTCCAAGTGCAAAAGCCTCGGCGTCTGCAACCGAGTCGCGAGACTCGGCGCGAAAACGCTCCAGAAGTGCGGCCCGAACCGCGGTGTCCCCAATGTTTCCAAGTCCGATCGCAGCGCGCCACGCAACGCGCGTCACGGGCGATGTGAGATACGCAAGGAGCGTATCGGTGCCGCGTCGCTCGTCCGTGAGCGTGATGATGCGGCGCTCGTCGGCGCTGAAGTGAACTTGCGCGAACGACACCTGCGCCTGCGCTACGACGATTAAAAACAAAATCGAAATGCTGTTGCGAATCTTCATACGTTCAAAATTACGGAGTATTCACTAACCGAATCATGAGCAGAGTTAGTTGTAAACATTCGAGTAAGTTTTCCACATTGCGAGTAGAACTCTTGACTTTGGGTTTCAGATTCGTTTATTTGTGAATGGATCAAATTATGTCGCCACACTGAAGCAGGAATCCACGATCATGCGAGTAGGACTTTTAGCGAACATCAAGCCGAGCGCGGAACGACAAATAGAGCAACTCCGCACACGCTACCCGGTGCGAACGAGCAAGACTGCGGGCGTGCGCGCAGGCGAACGCGCGAGCGAGCGGGTAAGCGAGCGAGTGCCAGACCGTCAGCAACAATTGCTCGACGATCTCTATGCCGAGTGGGATTCTCCTGCGACGATCGAGGCAGTCCGCAAGGCACTTGTCTCGCATCCGGATATCGAGTGCGAGGTGATCGAGGCCGTGCCCGACCGCGCCATTGACCGGCTACTCATCAAGGATCTGGACATCGTCTTCAATCTCGCCGAGGGTTTTGTTGGCGCTTCGCGCGAAGCGCAATTCCCGGCGTTGCTCGAGATGCTCGATATTCCGTACACCGGCTCCGGCCCGCTCGCGCTTGCCACCGCGCTGGACAAGGCGCGGACGAAAGAAGTGCTTTCGTATCATGGAATTCCAGTCGCACGGTTTGTGACGACCGGCCGAGCCGTCGAGTCCATCCGGGCGCTGTTGCCCGGTTCGGATTTTCCGTTCATCGTAAAGCCGCTCAGCGAAGGGTCGTCGAAGGGTATCCGGAATTCCTCGTTCGTAACCAGCGTCGACGCGATGAACCGGGAGATCGAGCGGATCGCCACGGAGTATTCACAGCCCGCGATCGTCGAGGAGTTTCTACCGGGCCGCGAGTTTACGGTCGCCGTTATTGGACATGGCGCCACTGCGCGTGTGCTTCCGCTGGTCGAGATCAACTTTGGCGAACTTCCGGAAGAGGCCAACCGGATCTATTCTTATGAGGCGAAGTGGGTCTATGATGTTGCCGAGAACCCGCTTCACATCTTTACCTGTCCCGCTGACGTGACCGATCGCTTACAGAATGAAATCGAGAATGTCGTGCTCCGGACCTATGAAGTTCTCGACTGCCGTGATTGGTCGCGGATCGACGTTCGGCTGGATGCGCGCGGCCGAGTGAACGTGATCGAAGTCAATCCGCTGCCGGGCATTCTTCCGAACCCTGAGGAGAATTCGTGTTTCCCGAAAGCGGCCCGCGCCGCCGGACTCACGTATGAGACGATGCTCCTGACCGTACTCAAATCCGGCTGCGAGCGATATGGCATTCCATTTCAATTTGAACCCAAATTCGCAAAGTAATTAAGAATCACGAATTACGAATTGGAGTACTGGCCATTCGTCAGTCGTAATTGATGAAAGTAGCTATCATCTATAACGAGCCACGCAACACTGCCGCCGAGGACCACTGGCTCCGGCGGTCGGATCCGCTATACCGTCCGCCAACGGCAGATTTTGTAGACGCTTCGGAACATGGCGTCGTGCAGCAAATGCAGTCGATCGCCACGGCGCTTGTCCGCCATGGACATGAGGTTTCGATCTTTAGCGCCGATGACGAGCCGCGTCGGCTATGCACGTTTCTTGCGAATGAGCAGCCGGAGGTGATCTTCAATTGCTGCGAGTCGATCATGGGCCAGTCGCGGCTGGAGATGAACGTGGCAGCGATGTATGAACTTTTCGGAGTCGAATACACCGGCTCGCCGGCCTTCACACTTGGGCTTGCGCTCGATAAGGCGCTGACAAAGTCCCTCTTCGATGCGCGCGGTATTCCGACACCGAAGCATCAGCTTTTTCGAGGGTGCGAGAGATTCGAGGGTAATCTCCGATTCCCGGTGATTGTCAAGCCCGTCCAGGAGGACGCCTCGATCGGCATCGACGCGAACGCGATTGTGCAGAATGAAGACGAACTCATGGCGCGCGTCCAGTTTATTTTGAACGAGTTCGACCAGCCCGCGCTCGCTGAAGAATTTATCGACGGGCGAGAGTTAAACGTTGCCGTCATTGGCGCGTCTGATGGGATGAGCGATCATCCCAGTGGAATGCAAACACTACCAATCTCCGAGATCACGTTCGACAAGTTGCCGGCCGATGCACCGCGTATCGTGAGTTACGAAGCGAAGTGGGTGGAAGACTCGCCGATGTACCACGCGACCGTGCCGGTTTGTCCGGCGCAACTTCCACAGCAGGTGGAGGAGGACGCACGCCGCATCGCGCTTGAAGCCGCGCGGGCCGTGGGCTTGCGCGATTATGGCCGCGTCGATATGCGAATGGACAAGAACAATCAACTCTTCGTGCTCGAAGCCAATCCGAATCCGGACATCAGCGAGGATGCCGGCTTCATGCGTGCGGCTTGCGCAAGCGGCAGATCGTACGACAGCACGATCAATGAAATTTTAAATCTGGCGTCGGCGCGAATCACTCGTGATTCGCGAACGTTCGAAAAGTAGTGTGCGTTAGTCGCGATCGATTTTGAAACGAACTATCTCTGTGACGATCATGATGTCGGACTCACGAATCATGGATGATCGATCATCCACTTGAAACAATGATCCGTGATTTGCGAAAAAACGATAAGTCGGAGGTGCTCGAACTTCTAACGCAGACGAAAAACTTTTCCTCTGCTGAGATCGAGATCGCTGAAGAGCTCATTGACATCGTGACGACAAAGCCGGAGCAGCTGGACTACTTCGCCTACGTGGCCGAAGTTGAGGATAGCGAAGCTGGCAGCCGTGTGGCAGGATTCTTGTTACTGGGACCGACACCCGCGACAACCGGAACATACGACATGTACTGGATCGCGGCACATCCGGACTATCAGGGCCGAGGCATCGCCCAAGCCCTGGACGAACACGCTGTCCGCTTCGTCCGAGATCGCAAAGGGTATTTGCTGATCGCTGAGACGAGCGGCCAGCCGAGCTACGAACGGACCCGAGCGTTCTACGCGAAGCAGGCGTACGAGACGCTGGCCCGCATTCCGGATTACTACAAGCCGGGGGACGATTTGATAATTTTTGGAAAGAGAGTGTAGCGCACGCTTTAGCTTGCCTTCGGGCGATAGCCAGAACGCAAGCTAAAGCGTGCGCTACACTCCGAGAAGTTTTTCGAGTCTGAGATTTGGAAATCGAGCATCGATTGATTATATTGCCGATGAGCAATCATCGATCGGCTCCGATTGAAAAATCGAGGGCACATCATAGCCGCGAATTGTGCAGCATGATGTAAATCAGATAACCACACGAGTCGTGTGCGCCGGGATGCCGGACACAATGGCTCGCATCGTAACATAACATGGAATATTGGCAGGAGCTACTCCGCAAGTCAGTTGAATCGAAAGACGAGATCGTCTCACAATTCGGGATCAAACCCGAGGTTGCCGAGAAGCTCAACGAATTCTTTCAGACCCGCGTCAATCCGTACTATCTATCGCTAATCCGGCATAAGGGCGATCCCATTTGGCTCCAATGTGTGCCAGACGAGCTCGAGCTTTCGGATCTGGACTCGCCCGAGGATCCGCTCGGCGAAGACGCGATGTCGCCTGTCCCCTCGATCACGCACCGCTACCCGGATCGCGTGCTCTTCCTCGTTACGAGCCAGTGCTCGATGTATTGTCGCTTCTGCACGCGCAAACGCAAAGTTGGCGATTCTTCCAAAATCTCCATGAAGTACATCCAGCAAGGGCTGGATTACATTGCCGCGCATCCGGAGGTCCGAGACGTGATCCTCTCCGGCGGCGATCCGCTTACGCTGACCGACTTCATGTTGGAGAAGATCCTGAAGGGTCTGCGCGAAATTCCTCACGTCGAGATCATTCGTCTGGGCACGAAGGTCCCGTGTGTCCTGCCGCAGCGCGTGACACCCGGACTCTGCGACATGATCAAGAAGTACCATCCGATTTACGTCAACACCCACTTTAATCATCCGTGGGAATGCACCGCTGAGGCAAAGCAAGCCTGCGAGATGCTGGCTGATGCCGGTTGTCCGGTCGGTAACCAGATGGTGCTGATGAAGGGCGTGAACGACAACGCCGAGGTCGTCAAGGAGCTGATGCAAAAGTTGCTCGCGATGCGCGTCCGGCCGTACTATATCTATCAGGCCGACATCACGAAGGGCGCGAACCACTTCCGCACGCCGGTCAAGGTTGGCTTGGACATCATGGATAAGCTTCGTGGCTGGACATCCGGCCTTGCCATTCCGTATTTCGTGATCGATGCGCCCGGCGGCGGCGGCAAGATACCGATGCTGCCGAACTACGTCGTCAGCCACGACGAGAAGACCTGGGTGCTCCGCAACTACAAGTACGACATCTATACGTATCCCGATGTCGTCGAAGAGGAGAAGCCGGCGAAGGCGCCCGCGCGCAAACGGCCCATCCGCGCCCCGCGAAAGAAGAAGGTCTTCAATACGAAGCCATTGTAGCGCACGCTTTAGCTTGCGCGAAATCAAAAGGGACACGCCGGTGGCGTGTCCCTTTTGGTTTACAGCTTGGCGAATCGCGAACTATGCTTATGAGGAATTAGCAAGAACGTCCTGAATGATCCTCAGCATTCGGCGATTAGTATTCTGGTCTTTGACACTAATGCGGAATATGTCGATGCCCATCGAGTGGCCCATTGTCGAAACGTCTCGTAAGTACAGTCCTCGTGCCCGGCATTCGAGTAAGAACATCCGACGATTCATCGAGGTCAGTCTGCAAAGTAGGAAGTTCGCCAGTCCGGAAATTACAACGATGCCGGGAATACTCTTGAGCCCTGCTGCTAATCCCGTCCGCAGCGTCTCCGTCTCGGCGTGGCGTGCCGCGTAGTACTCATCAGCTTTGAGCGCTTCGATCCCGGCTAATTGAGCCGGGAGACTTACGCTCCAGGGCGGAGACCATCGCCGCAATGTTGCAATAGTTTCCGGGTGTCCCACAAGGTAGGCAGCCCGGACGCCGCTGAGTGCATAAGCCTTTGAGAGAGACTTACAAACCACGAGATTCCTCGCTCCCGCCGCCACGCTCTCAAGGCTGGTCGAATCCGACACGTAATCGATGTAAGCTTCGTCGATCCAGAGTGTTTTAGAGGTGGAGAGCAATGCGAGGATGCGTTCGATGCCATCTAAACGGATGTACGATCCGGTTGGATTATTGGGATTGACGAGGACGATGAAATCATAGCCCGCTTGCAGTCGTCGTTCGAACCGGACTTGGTCGAAGGCGAAGTCCGCTGACTCTTCAAGAACGAATCGATCCAAGTGGCACTCGATATTCTGTTCGCAAAGATGGGCGTATTCGCCGTACATCGGGTCGAGAATAAGGACCCGTGAGGTGCGGCTAAGCCATGCGCGAAACGCCAGGTAGATCAGATCCGATGATCCGGCGCCGCTCAGCACGCTAGCGACTGGGACGCCGCGTGCCTGCGAAATTGCCTAGTCCAATCCCGACGCAGAGACCGGTGGACTCGTCTGTAACAACCAGGGAAGTTCGCGGTTCAGCTTCTCAATCACGGAGGGTGCCGGCGGAAACCACGCGTCGAGAACGTCGGCACTGATGACTTCCGCTCGTCGCTCGAGGCTCTGCAGGTCTTCGCCAATTGCCTTGAAGAACTCTCCGCCGTGGACGCAGGCCGGTGGTGGTTGCTCGAAGCTAAACGGAAGGTGCCATGCCATTCGCCGAAGCCCGCGTGCGACGATCGCGCCAAGTGGGGCATCCGTCGAGAGCTTCCTCCGGAGTTCTTCGGTGGTGGCCGTCATGCCTTCAAACTCGACTGCACCAGCGACGATCCGCTTTTCGATCAAGGTGAACCCGATCCGCTTGTAGAGCGGCAACAATCCCCGCCGGCCAATCGCGATGATCCGCGTAATTGCATTCGTCTCTGCCCATCGAAGCGCTG
Organism: Candidatus Kapaibacterium sp.; assembly: GCA_017882165.1. Lineage (GTDB taxonomy): Bacteria > Bacteroidota > Ignavibacteria > Palsa-1295 > Palsa-1295 > PALSA-1295. The sequence continues at coordinate 12,515 of JADGPZ010000041.1, read as the reverse complement.
CGAACATGAGCAGAAGTCCAAGCTCCGTTCCGCGGTGTTGTTCTCGGACCGTCAGAATTCGCAGTTCGCAGACTTTGCGATCCAGCGCGAAGCTCAAATCGTCGCGGCGGAGGTATTTGTCTATCGAGTACCGAGGTGCATCCGGTGGAGTGATGCTGATGAAGCCCACAACCTCTCCTGCCCGCTTCGCAACGATGTACTCATTGTGGGCGTCGAGCTCATCTGTGAGATATTCTGTCGTATTCGGAGCGTGCTGCCTTAACTCCTTCGCGTAGACATCATGCCGAATCCGATAAATGGCTTGCCTGTCGTCTGGTGATGCGAGGGTGAGTTCAATTGGATTCATGACAGAAAACAGAGGTTGAGCCAACGTTGGTGGGACTGTTTGGACTGAAATATTTCGATGGCTAAACGCCTGCTTTTCTCAGATTAATCCTTTCGGTCGTATTTTTGCATCCATGCTCATTCCCGAATTCCTCCGTGCTCTTGAACAAGTCGTACCACTTTCCGCAGCAGGATACGAGCGCGCTATTTAATGCCAGCCAGCTTCTTGAGATGCAGCCATAGCCCGAGCTTCAGTGCATGGCTACCGTGAACGGGAACAGAAATTCTAACCGGCGATCCATCTTTGCCATAGATGTGATGGCTGCTTTCGGTGCGGCGATGTACCCAGCCGTGTTGTTCGAGTTGTTTGCCGAATTCCTTGCCGTTCGGCGGGTTCATACGGCGATCTGCACGACGTGAGAGTGGTTTGTTAGCGGTTCTGCAATATCGACAGCAAGGCATCCCTCTACCGCTTCATAAATGTTCTCCAGCAATTTCTCGAAGGATTCGCCCTGGGTTGCACAACCTGGAATAGCGGGTACTTCTGCCCAAAATCCACCTTCTTCAGCTTCGTGAACGACGACGTTAAGTTTCATTCTTTTACTACACTCGACGCGGAGAAAGTGGTTCCAACACTTCCCATTCCGAACAGAGAAGTTAAGTCTTGCTATGCCGATGTCCGCAGCAGTGAATTGGCGGCCTTAACACACGGGTAAGCCCGCTGCGGCGGGCCGCCAGGGGTTTCGTGTGCGCCCGGTACACTGCACGCGCGCTTCTGTTTTGGAACGGCATTCTTGGGATTTCATGTTGCTCTGTCATGAATATCAGCACCGAACACATCGTTTCCGACCCTGATACCTGCTTCGGCAAACCACGCATCGCCGGGACACGATTTGCGGTGAAGGACGTGGTGGCGTATCACTATTTTCAGGGATACCCCGTCGAGCTAATTGCTGCCGATTGGAACCTCCCCATTGCGGGAGTGTATGCGGCGCTTGCCTTTTACCACGATCACAAGGCGGAAATCGACCGAGCCTTCGAAGATGACGAAGAGTTCGTTCGCAAGTTGAAGGCCGAACGTGGTTCGGTGCTCGCCGATATTCAACGTGATTATCAGAAGCACAAATTGTGAGTCCACCTGCTAATGGCTCGCCTCCGGTTCCATTTGGATGAAAATGTCAACGTGAGAATTGCGGACGGCATGCGTCTGCAGGGATTGGACGTCACAACGACGCAAGAAGCTGGGCTTCTCTCGACGGGTGACCACATTCAATTCCGGTACGCCCAAGAGTCTGGCCGCGTTCTGGTCACACAAGACGCGGATTTTCTTCGGATTGCCTCGAAGCAATTCGACCACTTCGGAATTCTGTTCTTCAATCACCGTAAGTGTTCGCTCGGTGATGTCATACTGAGCGGCGTTACACTAAACAGTCGAGTACCAGCCGAGAACATGATGGGGCGCATTGAATTTGTCTCGCCACTTCGAAAGTAAGTATTTTTGTACACATGCTCATTCCCGAATTCCTCCGTGCCCTCGAACAAGTCGTACCACTTTCGGCAGCGGGATACGACCGCGACGCCATCGGCTTGCAGGTCGGGCTGGCGGCGGGGGCCGAGATTACAGGTGTGCTCTTCGCGTATGAGGTGACGGAGGGAGTCATCGCGGAGGCGAAGAAGCGACGTGCGAACCTGATCGTCGCATTCCATCCGCTGATCTTTCCGAGCGTTGCCGCCGTCACCGACGCCACGCGGACGGGCCAGCTCATTCGCGATCTGGTAAAGTCCAACATCGCGCTGTACATTCAGCATACGGCATTCGACACGCATCCCGAGTTCGGGACGAGTCGGCTGATGGCGAAAGAGCTTGGGATCCTCGATACTCAACCGCTAAGGGGTGTCATGAGCGTGGGGCTTATGGAAGAGCGCCGCACCGAGTTCGGCATGGGAGCCGTGGGACGGCTCAGCAAACCACTGAGCCGAAAGGGGCTACTTACTCTCGTGGGCAAGACCTTTGACACGCCTTTCCTGCGATGCAATCAGGGCGGACCGAAGTCGATCCGAACCGTAGCCGTGCTCGGCGGGGCGGGTATGGACTACTATTCGGATGCCCGGAAAGCCGGCGCGGAAGCCTTCATTACAGCGGACATTCGATACCACGATTTCTACCGAGCTGACCACGATGGCATCCTTCTGATCGATGCCGGACACGCGGAGACCGAAAGATTTGTTACGCGAGGGATGGTTCTCGCAGCCGAGCAAGCGCTCTCGCGGCTTGCGCTATCGCGTCCGCTCGAGCGGGCGCTTGAAAAAGTCAATTTGAAGGAAAGGAATCTGGCTCTGCGTTTGTTTCCGGCCAAAGAGCAGCCGAACAGCGTGCGGTATTTTCATCCTTAATCGGCAAATTTGGTGGCCTCGTGGGCCGGCCCTGTGGCCGCAGTATTCTGAATGATATTGGAGACGAAGTGAATCAATCATTATTGCATCTTTACGAATTACAGAAGGTCGATAGCAAGCTTGACGAACTCGTCGAAAGCCGGGGCGAACTCCCAGAGCGCGTCCACGAAATGCGCCATGGCCTCGATGAGCAGCAAGACCAACTCGGGCAGGTCCGTTTGGACATCGCCGATCTCGATGTCCGCACCAAGCAGCTATCCGACGAGACTGTCGATCTTCGCGAGAAGGTCGAGCGCTATAAAGCCCAGCAGTTCGATGTAAAGACGACGCGTGAGTACGACGCGATCACGTTTCAGCTCGAAGATGGGCAGCGTCGGCTGCACAACAACGTCGAGAATATCACTCGCATGGGGATCGAGCTTGAAGGGTTCCGCACCGATGAGCAGCAAATGGCTCAGGATCTTTCCGAGATGCAGCACGAGCTTGCAGAGGCCGAGACAGCGCTCTCCGAAGTCCTTGCAGACACGGAGGAGGAAGAGAAACGATTGCTGGCAAAGCGTGGGGAGCTTGTCAAGCAGATTCAGGGATTCCACATGACGATCTATAATCGTGTGCGGCCAGCAAAAGCTGGCATCGCGGTTGTTGCGATCAAGAACGGTGTTTGCAGTGGTTGCTACAACGCAATTCCGCGTCAGCTTGCGATGGAGTTACGGAAGGGCGACAAGCACACGGTCTGCGAGTATTGCGGCCGAATCGTTGTTGGCGAGCCGCTTGCCATCGCCGTTGATGGCGAACCGCAACCGGTCGCATCTGAGGTCGAAAGCGGAGAAGCGGAAGAATAGTTAGGTTTAGGTTCTGCCATCGGGCAACCGCACCACTTTTGGGTGGGGAGGAAAGTCCGAACTCCATAGGGCAGCGTGCCGGCCGAGATCACACGAGCGATCGTGCAGTCAAGTCCGGGGAGCGGGGCGAAAGCGTAAGCGAAGAGCCGCTCACAGCGAAGTGTCGCAGAAAACAAACCGCCTCTTCCTTGGAAGGGGTAAGGGTGAAACGGCGGTGTAAGAGACCACCGCCCGAAGAGTAATCTTCGGGGTCACGATAAACCTCGCGCGGAGCAAGACCACGTATGGGATCAACCGGGCATGAGCAATCATGCTGGTAGCCGCGGCCCGCGGTAGTACCGAGGCGCAAGCCAGAGCACTGGGTTCCGGGTAGGTCGCACAGAGTAATGGTTGCCTCCTTGCCGCACGAGCGATCGTGCGCAGGAAGACAGAATTCGGCTTACAGATGGCAGAACCTTTAATTTTTCGATTGTCGTGAATCGTCTCGCCGCGCTTCAGCAGTTCCTCGCCCAAGATCCAAAGGATAGCTTTACCCGCTATGCGATCGGGCTCGAATACGCGAAGGCGCTGAATTACGCCGAGGCGATTCGGACGCTTGAAGAACTGCGAGCGCGCGATCCGAATTACATCCCGACGTACTACATGCTTGCCAGTTACTACCGGGAAACGGCGGAGAAGCAAAAGGCAACCGCAATCTATCACGAAGGCATTGCGAAGGCTCGCGCCGTTCACGATCTTCACGCTGCGAGTGAACTCGATGCTGCACTCGACGAATTAGAATCCGAATAACCGCTCCATCCAAATGACAATAGAGCAAGAAGCGATCGAATTCTTCCTGAAGGAAGATGTACTCAAGTTTGGGGATTTCACGTTGAAGAGCGGACGCAAGTCGCCATATTTCTTCAATACCGGCTCGCTCTGCTCTGCCGCGCAACTCGCGAAGATGGGCGAGTTGTATGCCCAGAAGTTGCAGAGTCAACCGGCGTTCGCGGAAGCCACCGTGGTATTCGGCTCGGCCTACAAAGGCATTCCGATCGCGGTCGCAACCGCAATCGCGCTGGCGAATACGGACCGCATGCAACTGCGAGCAGTCAGCGACCGCAAGGAAGCCAAGACGCACGGCGATGTGAGCGGATTTCTCGGCGTGCTGAACCCGGGTGACAAAGTCGTGATCGTCGATGACGTGATGACGACCGGCGGGACGAAGATGGAAGCAATCGAGAAACTGCGCGCCGCCGGTGCCGAACCGATTGGACTCATCATTGCCTTCGATCGCGCCGAGCCGGTCGGTGACTCAACTGTGACCGCGACCGAAAGCTTCGAGAAGGAGACAGGCCTACCTGTCTTCGCGCTCGCGAATATCCACGATGTGGCACGCCTCCGACCCGATGTGAAGGCCGCGCTGGATACGTATCTCACTCAGTTCCAGAGCAAGTAGGAATCCCCAAAATCAATCAGCGTAATCCGCTATAATCAGCGGAATCCAGGTTCTATTCGAACATCTTCTTAAGCGGCGTCCAGTAGTAGTCGATCCACCCTTGCTTGATGTCCGCGATTTGATCCTCGGGGACGCCGGCGTGGGTGAATGTCAGCTTGGTCTTGCCTTTGCCGGCCGGCGAGAAGGCGAACGTTACCATAGAATAATGGTCTGCCGGCCAGTCGGAGGCATGCCACGACTGGATGATCTCCTTGTTTGGCTTTAGCTCCAAGTTTCTGCCCGTCGCGTAGCCGCCGTGGACGCTGAATGCGCCGCCGACTTTCGCCGAAATCTTCGCCGGCGCGCCCGTGAAGCGAGAGTGCTTCCGCGAGTCCATGATCGCTTCGTACAGGTCTTTCGCGGATGCGGTGAAGGTGCGGGTTTGTTTGATCGTTTTGGTTGCCATGATGATTAGAGCTATTGGTTGGTGCAAATATACCACAAATGAAAACGCCGCCGCGGGCTTCCCACACACGGCAAATGTCTGGCACTCGGAATTGCCCTCAGTTGCAGGGCACTATCCGCTACGGCGCGCACTTTGAATGGTATCATGCTATCGAAGCGACTCATCGAACTCGCTCTCTTCGCCACGCTCGCGGCGGTGCCCGCACGTGGGCAGTGGACCCGCTTGAATGTACCCGTATGGTATGATGCATGCCTCGCGAGAACAGACTCGACCTTGTTCGTGGGTAGCGATAGCGGCATATTTATGACCACAAATCGCGGTAAGACCTGGGAAAAAAGGAGTGGCGCATTGAACTATGGAATTATGTGCATGGCAGCGAGAGACTCCATCCTTATATTGGGCACTAGAGGCGGTGTGGATGTCTCCCAGGATCGAGGGAAGAGCTGGCGTTATGGCTATGGCGATACCTATGTATATGCTCTTCTTTTCCGCGACTCGAATCTTTTTGCTGCAATAGGCGGTGGCATCTATCGATCGTCCAACAACGGTTCCACCTGGGTAGAGGCGGACTCACTGCCGCCTGGCAATGGTAAGGTTGGCGGCGCGATCTCCCTCGCACACAATGGATCGAATCTCTATGCTGCGGGCGAAACGGAAGTCTTCTCGTCCACGGATAATGGGACAAGCTGGCTGAAAAGAGGAAGAGAGGGCCTCCCACCGTATGTGAATTGTTCATTGGTAGCCATCGGTCCTTATCTAATTTTGGGAGGCCAGGGTGGCACATTCCGCAGTTCGGATGGTGGCATCACGTGGACCTCAGCAATGAATGGCATGAATACTGGGGCACTTGCTCTTGATGTCCACGATTCGATCCTCGTTGAAGCAACCGGGGATGCCGGTGTATTCTTATCGCGTGACTCTGGAGCGAATTGGAGTTATGAAGGACTGTCTGGTGATGTACCATCCATTCTATTAACGGACTCCGACATTTTCGTAGCATGTTTTTCATCCATTTTGTTTCACCCACTCTTCGAAATGATCGGTCAGAACGCTGTGGCGGAGAAGCCGTTGATGAAGCAAGCACTTCGTACCTACCCCAACCCCTTCTCCCAATCCACAACCATCTCCTTCACGCCGGAATCCAGCGGTTATGCGGAGGTCTCGATCGTGAACCTGCTGGGCGTGGAGGTCGCGCGGATCTTCTCGGGCGAGATTGCGGCAGGGGAGCACACCTTCACGTGGGACGCCGCAACCGGGGGATCCGCCGCGGCGGACGCTACAGGGATGTACGAGTGCCTTGTGCGAATGAACGGACGGATTGAGAAGCTGCCGATCATGCTGATGCGCTGATTGAGATTTGGGCGGCCGCTTCGCGGCGCTAACCGATAACTATTCTGGACATTTTCCTCGGCCCTTCCGGGCCGGGCTACACAGCGCAGCGGCTCCGCCGCGGGATGCTGGTTGTGTAGTGCCGAAGGCACGAAGTACCCGCAGCCCAGGGTGAAGCGCAGCGCAACCCTGGGTCACGGGAGTGCAAAAAAATATTTAGCCCTGAAAGGGCGATGTACACCGCCCCGCCGGGGCTTTATCATTCTTGGTTTGCACCTTCCCCCAGGGTTCCGTCCGCTGCGCGGACTCCACCCTGGGCTACGAGTACTCCCTCCCTTCGGGACTCGGTTCTCAAAATCTCTCCGCAATTTTGTAGTATATTGGTATGGGCCTTGATGGGCACCTATACGGGGAAAGGATGAAGGCTGAAGGATGAAAGAACAACTGAGAAACGGGTGCCTCCACTTTAGAAAGGACTTAACACTATGGGACTGACTCCACTGAGAACACAGCGGGTGATGAGCATCGAGAAATTGTTTGGGCTGACCGATCCGCCGCCGGTCAAGTCGCTTTACAGCTACGAGGGGACGAAAGGTAAGATCGACGTTCTGAGCGAGTCGATTACGATGGTGCTTTCGCGGGACGTGCGAGCAAACGTTCGGATTGGCGCGCAGATGGCGCTGACCATTGCGCGCGAGAACCCCGAGCGCGATGTGTGGTACATCAATACCTACGCGGGCGTCGCGCTGATGAAGGATGCCTTCCGCGAGGCGCTCACGAACGCGCGGATGCCGGAGCCAGCGCCGGAGTACGAGAGCGATACCGAAGCAGCGCATATCGAAACCGAGGAGGAGAAATTCGAGAAGGAAAGGGCTGCGCGTCTGCTGCGTCCGGGCGGACCGGATCCTTCGCGTCCCTGGGAGAAGTGGGGGCAGGGCAAAGGTCAATACGCGCATCTGTGGTTTCGCGAGAATGCTCAAGAATCGGAACAGATCGAGCGGGAGATGCTTGCAAAGCGCATAGCTGAAGCTGCCGAGCGAGCCGCCGCTTTCGAGGCAACGAAGCCTTCACCAGTCCTGCCGAATTTGCACTTGTTCGATGTGCCCCTGGGTCAGTGGGATGCGGAGAAGCTTGCTGGGGCAATAAATGCGCCTCACCCCCTAACCCCCTCTCCCTGCTGGGAGAGGGGGAAGAACGAAGAAAAGAGGGAGAGGGGGAATCCTGTTCTTATCATCAACTCGTTCGAGTACGCGCCGCTGAACCGGAATGGGAAGTGGCGGATGGCGCGCGATATACTCGAATTGCAACAGGCGATGTCGCTAACGGTGGTGGTGTTTTCGCATGAGATGCGATTGGATTTGGAAGCGGGGTTGCCGGGTAGGGGCTCGGTGGGGTTGCTGTCGGGTCAGGCGGGCACCGTTGCCCGGCTTGCGGACCCGTTCGAACACCTGATCCGTTCACGGAAACCTCGAAATCAGCCGGAACGGGGCATAGTTCATGAAGCACAAATGCTCGCGCCGGCTTTGGAGGATGTTGAAAATTTCGGAAATGATTCAGAAGACGGGACCGAAATACTCGTCATTGCGAGCCGTGCGAAGCACGGCGAAGCAATTCCGGCTACGCAGTCCGAGGACTTCGTGGAGGGGATTGCTTCGCTTCGCTCGCAATGACACTCCATGAAGACGGGATTGCTTCGCTCGCAATGACGCAACTGGCGAACAACGTCAAGTGGCAACAATGCGCATGCGGTGCGTGGAGTGCGTTGAACCCGTTGACAACGGAGCGGGTTTTGTTAAGTGAGGAGGAGGGATAACGATGCAACACATCACAGTAACATTAGAGGATCAGGACTATCAAGCCTTTTCGAGGGCGGCACTGCGGCTCAATCAGAGTGTGGATACATACGTTTCGGCTCTGCTCATGGCTCAAATCGGTACACGCGGAACCGATGTTAACTCGGCGATCCAATCCGGGATCGGTTTATTCGCCGACGCTCCGGAATTGGTGGATGCTGTGTTGGCTAACATCATGGAATCACGGGCTCGGCGCTGGCAACATCCCGATGACGCAAGCCATTCTTGATACGGATATTCTCTCTGAGATTATTCGCGCGAAGAACTCTCACGTCGCGCGAATAGCAGAAGCATACCTAAAACACCATAGCCGTTTTACGATGAGTGCAATGACCCTCACAGAAATGGTCGCGGGATGGCATAAGATTCAGGATGCGTGGCGGACAAGCACCCTATTGACATTTTTTGAGCGCCATGAGATTCTTCCGATTCGAGTAGAAGAAGCTACTGTTGCCGGTAGAATTATCGGCGACCTGGAACGCCTCGGTATTCCGATTGGCACCATGGACCCATTCATCGCCGCGACTTCTATCGTTAATGAATTACCATTAGTTACTGGAAACATGCGGCACTTTTCCCGCATTGTGGATTTAGGCTACCCGCTTGAACTCCTGAATTGGTGCGAAACTATTCCCCATGGCTGAAGTCCAACTCCAAAACCTTGAAAAGCGATACGATAACGACGCTCACGCCGTGCGTGGTGTGTCGTTCGTCGCGCACGATGGCGAGTTCGTTGTGCTCGTTGGTCCATCGGGATGCGGCAAGACGACGACGCTCCGGATGGTCGCGGGATTAGAGGAGATCACGAGTGGCGATCTGTTCATCGATGGCGAACGCATGAACGACCGCGAGCCGAAAGATCGCGACGTGGCGATGGTCTTCCAGAACTACGCGCTCTATCCGCACATGACGGTCTTCGAGAATATGGCGTTTCCTCTCAAGATGCGGAAGGTGCCAAAGCCGGAGATCAAGCGCCAAGTGGAGGAGGCCGCGAAGTTGCTGGGCATTGACCGGCATTTGAACAAGAAGCCGAAGGAGCTGTCCGGCGGCGAGCGGCAGCGTGTCGCGGTCGGACGGGCCATTGTACGGCGGCCAAAAGTATTTCTGTTCGATGAGCCGCTTTCGAATCTCGACGCAGCACTGCGCACGCAAATGCGCGCAGAACTCAAGCGCATACAGCGTCGGCTGGGAGCGACGATGCTCTATGTCACGCACGATCAGGTCGAGGCGATGACGATGGGGGACCAGATCGCCGTGATGAACAAAGGCGAGCTGGAGCAGTTCGGCACGCCGTCCGAAATCTACGAGCGGCCTGGCACAGCGTTCGTCGCGCGATTCCTGGGGTCGCCGGCAATGAATCTGCTATCCGGCGGAGTCATGAATGACGATGGCGGTTCATACTTCGTGTCCCATGAAGGCACTGGCACCTTGCGCATCCCGCTGGCGAAATCAATGGAGCCACAGAATGTCGAGCTCGGGATTCGCCCGGAACAGACCACGATTTCACTTGGATCAGCTTCAGATAAAAACGAGACAGCCTCCGGCAAATTGATCCTGATCGAGCCAATCGGAAGCGTTACCCATTATTACATCGACTGGCCGGGCGCGGCCGGCGGAACATTAGTCGCGAGTGCCAGCCAATTGCAGCGCGACGCGCTCGACGGATTGAAGCTGGGAGACTCGGTTACACTTGGCTTTCCGTCAGATGCGTTGCATCTGTTCGAGCGGGAGAGTGGCAAGAGAATCGTTTGAATCGGAATTCGGTGCGATTTCCGGGATTTATGAGGTGATAGTCTTCCGTTATAGGGAGCACTATATTCATCAGTCTTAATATTCTCTATTATTTCTTAGTATCAGTATTCAAACAATTATGGAAATTCAAAATCCCTTCTCCAACGGTCACGAGCGCAATCGAATATCGCTCTTTGTCGATGGCGAAAACGCCTACTATGCGCAGCGCTCGCTCGGCTGGTTCTTCGATCCGCGCAAGTTGCTCGATTTTTTTACCGCAGGATCAACGATCGGCGATGCCTTCTGGTATGCCTCCCAAAAGATGCCGCCGGACGCGCGCGAGCAACGGTTCTACGGCTATCTGAATCACGCCGGCTATACGGTGCGCGTAAAGTCGATCAAGTATTTCCGCGACGAGGCATCCGGCGAGTTGACGCGCAAGGCGAATCTCGATCTGGAGCTGGCCATCGATCTGTTTACCACAAGCTCGCAATTCGACACGGCGGTCTTAGTTACTGGCGATGGCGATTTCGAGCGTGCCGTTGAACTCTTGCGCAGCTATGGGAAGCGCGTCATCGTGGCTTCAACGCAGGACACGGTCGCACGTGAGCTACGCAACGCGGTCGGTAAGCATTTCATCGATCTAGCGACCGTCCGTCAGCATATCGAGCGGTTCGTCGCGCCGACGGCGGTCTCATCGCCTCTGGATACTCCGGCACTCCGCGAAGAAGTAGCAGAGTTAGTCTGATTTTCAAGAATGCGTGACACCCGCCCTTGCTCATGCAAGGGCGGAGTCACATGTGACGGAATCAATCTTGCTGTGCTCCCATGCAGCGGATGATGGGCGTCCGATCATCCGGAACTGCAACTCAGGCAGACCTCGGTAGGTGGAACAGTATGATTGTAAATGAAACAACTCTCCCTAATGTACAGTGAATGAGTTCACAAGAGTTCACGCCTCAGGATGAAAAATCAATTTTCGCCCAAATTCGATAGAAATTGAGTATTTTTGAAGGTCGAAACAGTCGTCTTAACCAACTAAATCATCGAAATCATGATCGTCATTCGCAACACATTCCAGCTCAAGTTCGGTAAAGCCAAAGAGGCCAAGGCCATCATTCAGCAGATTCGCGAGAAGGAAAAGGGCTCGCCGATGCGTGTCCTGACCGATGTAACCGGTCCTTTTTTCACACTCGTTCTGGAGTTCGAAGAGGAGAGCCTAAGCACATGGGAGGAACGGCAGAAGAATACGCTTGGCATGGCCGAGCTGCGTCCGCTCTTCGAGAAGCTCTATGAGCTTACACTCTCAGGTCATCGCGAGATCTATAATCTCATTTAGATCCACGAGCGTTTTCGTTTATCAGGCTGCTACGCGCAGCCTGATAGACCATTGCTCGATCAGCGACGCTGATCGAGCAATGGATGTCTTTGTAATTACAGGTTACCCCTCAGCTCCTGCTCGCGCTCGATGGACTCGAAGAGCGCCTTGAAGTTGCCTTTGCCGAAGGCGCGCGCGCCACGCCGCTGGATGATCTCGAAGAACACCGTCGGCCGGTCTTCGACCGGCTTGGTAAAGATTTGCAGCATGTAGCCATCGTCATCGCGATCGACCAGTATGCCGAGCCGTTCGAGTTCATCGATTGGCTCCTTGATCTTGCCGACGCGATCTTCCAATTCACGATAGTACGAGCTTGGCACCCTTAGGAATTCCACGCCCTGGGCCGCAAGCTTTCCAACGGCTTCGAGGATGTTACCAGTTGCCAGCGCAATATGCTGTACGCCGGGTCCACGATACCAATCGATGTATTCCTCGATCTGCGATTTCTTTCGGCCCGTTGCCGGCTCATTGATCGGAAACTTGATCTTCTCCGAGCCGGAGGCCATTACTTTCGACATCAGCGCGGAGTACTCGGTCGAAATGTCTTTGTCGTCGAACGAGACGAAGACGTGGAAGCCCATGACCTCCTCATACCACTTGACCCAATCGTTCATCTGATTCCAGCCAACGTTACCGACCATGTGATCGATGGCGGCAAGCCCGGTCGGGCGGGCAACGGTATCTTCCCGCGTGATAGCCCGGAATCCCGGCGCGAAGCCCTGATAACTCTTGCGATCGACGAAGCTGTGCAGTGTGTCGCCGTAGGTCTTGATCGCGGCGG
>JADGPZ010000131.1 GCA_017882165.1 Candidatus Kapaibacterium sp. | reverse complement strand
CCCGCTCGGCCAGGGCTTTGCAAATGCAGTAGGTCTTGCAATCGCTGAACAATTTCTGGCCAGTACGTTCAATCAAGAAGGCCAGGACATCATCGACCATTACACCTACGTCTTCGCTGGTGATGGGTGCATGCAAGAAGGCATCACAAGCGAAGCAGCATCGCTCGCCGGACATCTTGAACTTGGAAAGCTCATCGCGTTTTACGACGACAACAACATCACGATTGATGGCGAAACGCGAATCGCGTTCACGGAGGATGTCAGCAAGCGATTCGAGGCATATCACTGGCATGTGCTGGACGTTGCCGATCCGAACGATCTCGATCAGATGGATCACGCAATTCGGATTGCGAAATCGGTGAAAGACAAGCCATCGCTTATCGTCTGCCACACACACATCGGCTATGGCAGTCCGAATAAGCAGGACACTCCCAAAGCCCACGGAAGTCCCCTCGGCAAGGACGAAGTTGCCCTCACCAAAGATCATCTCGGCTGGCCGCATGAGCCAGCGTTCTACATTCCTGAAGACGCCCTCTACGTCTTTCGCGAGGCCGGCGCGCGCGGTATTGAAGTACACAACAGATGGGAGCGCCTCTGCGCCGCATATCGCGGTGTACATGCTGAGGACTGGCTGTCCCTTTCGAATGCCATCGCGCACGTGTTGCCGGAAGGCTGGGACAAAGACTTACCGATATTCAAAGTCTCCGACGGCCCGATTGCGACGCGCACCGTTGGCGGCAAAGTGATGAATGCAATCGCGGAAACAGTGCCAACACTCCTGAGCGGCTCTGCCGATCTCAACGAATCTACATTCACCAAGCTGGAGAAGTGGGACGACTTCGAGCCAAGTCCGCTGAAAGGCGGCAGTTATCATGGCCGGACGATCAACTTCGGCATTCGGGAGCACGCGATGGCTGCCATCATCAATGGCATGGCTGCCCACGGCGGCGTCTATCCAAGTGGCTCGACGTTCTTCTGCTTCAGCGACTACATGCGCCCATCGGTGCGGCTTGCCGCGCTGATGGACATTCCATCGAAATTCGTCTGGACGCACGATAGCGTTGCGCTCGGTGAGGATGGCCCAACCCACCAGCCGATTGAGCACTTGATGTCGCTGCGCGCAATGCCCAACTTTACCGTCATCCGTCCGGCCGATGCGAATGAGACCGTGGAGGCCTGGCGGTGCATGATGGCAATGACCGGGCCATCGGGAATTGTGCTCACCCGGCAGAAGCTCCCGGTTATCGACCGCGAGAAATACGCGAGTGCTGCGGAGCTTGCCAAAGGCGCCTATATTCTTTCGGATGCCATGAGCTATCCAGAAATCATCCTCATTGCCACTGGCTCTGAGGTTCAACTCGCGCTCGATGCGCAAATACTCTTGGAAGCCAAGGGGCTGATGACCCGTGTCGTCAGTATGCCGTGCTGGGAGTTCTTCGAATCGCAATCGGAGAACTACCGCGACCGCGTCTTGCCGCCAGAAGTGACCTGTCGCCTCTCCATAGAGCTTGGAGTCTCTTTCGGTTGGGAGCGCTGGGTCGGGCCGCTGGGCGCATCGCTGGCGATCGATCACTTCGGAGCGTCCGCGCCCGCAGAGACAATTCTCGAACACTTCGGCTTCACACCGAGCTACATCGCGCATATTGCGGAGATGTTGCTGAACGATCCACGCCGCGCGAAACAAGAAATTAAGAACCTGGATTACACGGATTAAAACGCTGAACCAATCGAGATGGCCCACCGGAATGCGACCGGCTTTTTGCCATCGAGCGGGAGATTCTCGTAAATCGGAAGATTGAGTGTGATCGCAAGGACCGAAGCATATTCGTCCGCAACGCCGCGAAGTTGCGAGGGCAGCCAGGAACGTAGATCGAGCGATATTCTTGCTCCGGCATCGGTGCGGAGGTTCGTCCGGATGTCGCTCCAAAAATCTGAACTCGAATTTCCGACCCAGCCCGCATCGGCAAACAGTCCGAATCCGAACGAGGCGAGTGGCGTCCATACGTGATCCAAAACATTGGGCACGGCGAGATCGAAGCTCGCGCCAAGCATTTGCGTACCACGGAGAACGTGATTTGTATCCAGCCATTCGTCACCAGCAAAGCCTCGTACTCCGGCGCCACCCTCAACAAACGGCGAGGCCTGCCGATCGAGCGACGGACTGACATCCGTGACGGCGCGGAAGAACTGGCTTTGATTGTCTTCGTAGTTGCTGGCGCGGGCAAGCCAGAATGTCCGCTCGACTGGCGTTGAAGCGGTGGCTGTCGCGCCCGTCAGCCGCAGGCGGCTGCTGAAACTGCCGCCAAGCGAGAAGTTGTCCTCGAACTTCACTTTTGCCCGTTCGAATGAATTGTCCGATCCCCACACGCTGCTCTCTGACTTGAGGTCGAAATGCTCGGAGCCGTCCTCACTAACGACAGAATACGTAAGTCCCGCAACTTCAGTATTTGCCCGCGACCACTCCGAATGATATGCGGGATACGCCGGATTTAAGAGCGATTGTGATTCAACGTAGAGCGAGCCGGTGTGCGTGGCTCCAAGGTAAAGATACTCGGGTCGGAACACCTTTGTGATCTCCGCGCCAACGGTGCCAATGCCATCCATCTTGCTCGCTTTAAGGCCAAACTTTGTGAGCCGCCCCAGCCAATCGACCGGTGTGTGGTAATCGAGCGCGCCATCGATATGATCGTACCACAACGGGGCCGTGTCTCTGAGCGGCGCGGACTTGTAGATCAATTTTAGATCGCCGTTGAATCCATTGTTCATTCCGAATTTCGTCCCGATGCCGAAATTGAACTTCGAGATCGAGTCCCACCAGATGATCGGACGGAGCACCCCGTAATACTTGTCAATCGGTGGGTAGACAAAGAGTTGCTGCCACACTGCCCACTCGCCGGGTGGCACCCAAAGCGCCGAACGCGCGCTATAATTATTCAGCCAATTGAGATCCTGCAACCGCCATGAGGTATCGATCTCGAACCACGCGATACGCTTCTGGGTCACAATACTTTCTTCATAGTTCGGCGAAACCCAGTCCCAGCCGGGAAGAAAGAGATGTCCCCCAGACTTGAAATAAGCGAGATCCTTGTTGGTCACGAGCGGGATCGTCGCCGCGTCGGAGGCTCCATCGTCGTAGTGCAGGAGTAGGTCGATCGGCATAACGGCAAGACCATCATTCCTAAGTCGCAATGTATTGCTAAAGCCTCTCCATGTGCTATCGCGTCCGAACAATGCCACGGGCTCGGATCGAACATCCAGCGCTTCGTAATCGAGCGTGCGTGTCGTGCGAAACCACTCGTCGAAGAACCAATCGAGATCGGTGTGTGCCACGCGCTCCATTACGAGCTTGAAATCGACTAAGTGAGGATGCTTGAAGTGCCACTCGTTGTAATACTCCTTCATTCCTCGGGCGAAGACATCATTTCCGAGCGTGTACTCGAGCATTGAAAGAATCGCCTGCG
Source organism: Candidatus Kapaibacterium sp. (assembly GCA_017882165.1). Lineage (GTDB taxonomy): Bacteria > Bacteroidota > Ignavibacteria > Palsa-1295 > Palsa-1295 > PALSA-1295. Next base: position 5,836 of record JADGPZ010000131.1, on the reverse strand, counting down.
TCTTGCCATAGACCTGCCCGGCGGTCACATCCTCGCGAAACCAATCATGCGGAATATCGAGTGGCTCCTCGTAGCCCTGACTGGCAATAGACTGGTATCCGCGATAGTTATCGCGCTTGTTACTGAACTTCGGAATAAACCAGTCGAGCCAAGACGCCTCTTGCCCCGGCGGCACCTGATGGTCGCCCCACAGGCGGTCCATCGCAATCGTCGTCGCGTAGGTCGTGAATCCTTCATCCATGAAGGCCTCGCGGGTCTCGTTCGAGCCGAGCATCCCGTAGAACCATTGGTGCGCAATCTCATGGGCGATTACACCGGCGATGGATCCCGGCGTCGGCCGGTAGCCCGTAATCATAATGAGCTGTGGGTACTCCATGCCGCCATCACCCGCCATGGTGCAGGAGAAATTGCGATAAGCGTAAGGCCCGAACACCTCGCTATACGTCGCGAGCGCGTGCTGGGAATACTTTATCGCATCGTGCCAAAACGGCGCGCACCACCGCTTATAGAATGCGTGAAGCGTAATTGTATCCTGCCATGTGGACCACTCGTGGACATAATCGTCGTCGGCAGCCCAGGCGAAGTCGTGGACCGTGGAGGCATGGAAGCGCCAGGTGGTTGTAGTCGGCAGTTGAGGTGTGGGATAGAGTTGTCCTTGCTTCTCGCCCCCCGCAATCTTATCGTAGCCATGCCCAACCTCCTGCGGATTTACGCACTCGCCGGTCGCACCAACGACGAACTGGGACGGCAGCGTGATCGCGACATTGAAATCACCCCACACGCCATAGAACTCGCGCGCAACGTATTCCTGCCGGTGCCAACCTTCGTTATCGTACTCGGCAATTTTCGGATACCATTGGGACATCGAGTACTCTATGCCTTCACGCGACATCCATCCGCTTCGGCGCAGCTGGCGTGGCACTTGCTCGCGAAATGGGAAAGCAATCGTGACTGAGCCACCGGGCGGAAGTGCTTTCGGCAAACCGACGCGCATGATCGTGCCGGTGACTTCGTAGTCCGAAGGAAGGTTGTCGGTTGTGACTGCTCCGATCCCATACCGGCCTCGTTCACTTGCGGGCAGATTGCTGATGCGATTATAGATCGGTGCGGAATGGATTGCGTGCGCACGCTCATCCATCAGGCTTCCGGGCTGGAAGGCATTCGCGTAGAGATGGAAATAGACCTCGCGGAGGGTGTCCGGCGAGTTGTTGGTATACACGACCGAGAGCGAGCCATCCAGCGTGTGGATGCTATCGATCAGCGTGACACGAATGTCGTAGCTGACGTGCTGCTGCCAATAGGCTTGCGCGGCAAGAATGAAGGATGAGGGATGAAGGATGAAGGGAAAAACAATAACCCAGAAATATCGCTTGATCTTCACAGATACACAACCTTCATCCCTCATCCTTCATCCCTCATCCTTTATGATAGTAGCTTCCGAATCCGTTCAATCCCCTTCTCGATGTTCTGCATCGAGTTCGCATAGGAGAATCGAACATAGCCCTCGCCATATTTGCCGAAGGTTGAACCGGAAAGACATGCCACGCCGCCCTCGTTCAGGATCTTGTTGGCCAGCGTGCGCGAGTCCATTCCCGTGCCGGTCGTATTTGGGAACACATAGAACGCGCCCAGCGGCTTGTGGCATTTGAAGCCGGGAATGGAGTTCATCCCATCGACGATGAGGTCGCGGCGGCGGCGGAATTCTTCAACAACGTCATCCACCCACTGCTGTGGCCCGGTCAGCGCCTCGATGCCGGCCATCTGCACGAAGCTCGCCGTGCAACTCGCCACGTTCGTTTGCAGCTTGGCGACGACCTCCGCAAGGAGCCTCGGCATAATGCCGTAGCCAAGACGCCAGCCGGTCATGGCATATGTCTTCGAGAACCCATCGAGGATGATCGTTCGGTCCATCATTCCGGGATAGCTCGCGATCGTGTAGTTCTTGAAGCCGTCGTAAGTCACACGGCCATAAATCTCGTCCGTCAGGACCCAGAGGTCGTGCTTCACGGCAAGCTCGGCAATTTCGCGAAGATCCTCCTGAGAAAGAATGCCGCCGGTCGGATTCTGCGGCGAGTTAATGACGATCATCCGCGTCTTCTTCGTGATGAGCGCCTTCAGGTCCTCGATGTTAAAACTAAAACCTTTCGATTCCAAGAGCGGCAGCGGAACCGCCGTGCCACCGGCAAGCTCGATCGCGCTTTCATAGATCGGGAAACCGGGATTCGGATAGATCACCTCATCGCCCGGATTGATGGTCGCCATGATCGCGTAGTACATGATCGGCTTCGCGCCGGGTGTGACCACGACCATATCAGGCTTGAACTCCAGCCCACGGCGCGCACCCTCGACCTCCGCGATCGTCTTTCGGAACTGTGGTAGTCCAGCCGCGGGTCCGTAGTGCGTGTAGCCAGCATCGAGCGCGCGCTTCGCGGCGTCGACAATGTTCGGCGCGGTGTCGAAATCAGGCTCGCCGATCTCGAGATGAACGATGTCTTTGCCCTGAGCTTCAAGCTCACGGGCGCGTGCGAGGACTACGAATGAAGTTTCGGTGCCGAGCCGGTCGATGCGCTGTGCAATTTGCATGATATGAGGTTATGTCCGAACGTGCATGTGCTGAGGAAGGGCTACAAACGCACGCGGAAGAATTTTCGTCTCAGCAAAAACGGAACGGCGGAGAGATACCTACTGGACCAGCCGCGTGATGGTCTTCACGCCGGCCTCCGTCCGCTCGATGCGAATCGGACCTTTGCCCCGTTCGAAGTAGATGAGATAGGAAGGCGCGGCTACCGTCTCGACGATGCCGCGCATATTTGGCGTGTATTGGACGGCGATGACATCGTTATAGGCGATCCCATCGAGCTGAACGTTTGCGCTGCCCTCTTTGCCAATCACGACACTCGCCAGATATGCGTATCCGTGAATATTATTGGATGAGAAATTCTCGACGTAGGCGGCGAGCCATCCCGTATCATCTTTGAGGAGGGTGAATGTACCAGGCGACCATTTCGCACTCGCGACCGTCCCTTGCGCTCGCAAGATCCAATTTCCGATATAAAGCTCAAAGAGTTGTGTGCCGGCAAGGGCGTACAACTGTCCCATCCCGGTGTCCGCGAATTGGGTCACTTGTGCGTTCGAAGGCACACCGAACGGAAGTTCAGCGGGTCCACTCCGCGAAAAGACGCTGTCGTTCATCAGCCCGCCAAAGACTCCGCCAGTTCCATAATTATTCCAGCCAAGCAAGGTTGTGACGGAACCACCGCGCATTTTTGATAGCCGAGGAGCCGGAAACATAAAGAGCGAGTACAGTCCATTCGTGGTGCCAATGTACCCATTTGCCATCGAGGTAATCGTATTGGGAGCCACGGTCCCAAGAGAGTCCGCGCGGTCGTCCTCGTGGACTTGAAAAATGGCACCACTCCGCAAACAGACAAACAAATCACTCACTCCGAACCCCTCTTCCTCCATTGCGGCGATCGGACCCGAGAACGGTTGTCCGATTGGAGTATATACGCCATAGGAGTAGCGGTATAACTGCGCCCCACATGCGATCCAATGCTGCGAGTGATTGGCACCTCCGCCATCACCCGGCGCAAAGCACGTGATCGCACTCGGATCGGGAGATTGCGAGGCATTCCAATTCATTGGCTTACCACTCCACCACACGTGCGTGCCGCCGATTTCTACTGCGTAGAGGCTACCGCCGGTCGGGCTGCCGCCCCTGCCGGAATACAATTGGACATTGTTGTTCCACGCCGGATGCTGAACCCACAGTAACGAATCGCCCTGAGGTAGGTACTGATATAGCGCGGTGTCGCTCGCCACATACAATGTGCGTCCTAACGTCGCGATCGAGCGGATGGCAATCGGCTTCGCGGTCGGACTCGGCGCAGTGTCAGCTACGACACTCAGCGATGGGTCAAGCCCTAACAGGTCCGAAGAAGACAGGCCACTCAGTGTCACCGTACCGCCCGATGAAGTCGCTTTCAATGTGACCGATGAATCGGTCGTGAGATCCTTGTCAATGATGGTACCGCCCTGTTTAATTTGGACCGCATGGCTGCTTCCCGTGCCGGAGACGTAGTTAAACGACGCGTCTGCGTTCGGCCAGAAGTAACCGGTCAGATCGGACGGCAGCGTCGGTGGCACGGGCGCGGTCAGCGTCGTGCAGCCAGCCTCGGCGAGCGCAAGCGCAGCCGCGAGGCAACCCCAAAGTATGATGCGGAGCGATTTCATTAGAATCGGAAAATAAAGCCGACATTCAAACCAATAGACGAACTGACGCCCAATGGCGGAAGCGTGCGATCGAAGAAGATCGCCGAGCCTTGCGGAACGCCACTGCGCTGGTCTTCGAGCTTTGTCCATACGGCCTGATAGATCAGGCTCGGGCGAAGCGAGAATTGTGACGACAAATCAAATTCGGTCGACAGTCCGAGATCGAGCATCGGAGCCGAATGGGTCAGCATTGCCAATCCGCCACCGGCGCTTGCGGTGAACGGATGCTCGCTGATATCGAAAGAATACGCCGCGCCGACCGTGGCCCAACCGGCCCACACGGCGTTCACCGTCGAGTACTGCGTGTAAGCCGGAAGCGTGTAGGTCTGCTCGATATTGCCCTTCAGGATCTGCTCAGCAAATGAGCTGTAGCCGCCTTGTGCTCGCAGCGCCCATGCATCGCTCAGGACAAAATCGAGTCCGGCGCGAATATCCATCGGCGAAGCATTCGGATTGCTGTGATCGAGATCGCTGGATGTTTCTCCCGACACGGAGACAAACGACTGTTTGTATCCAATCGAGAAGAACGGCCGCACCATAATCCCCTCTCCGAATTCAACCGGCACGGGCGTTAGCACCGATGGCCGCGAGCCGGGGAAGTTTGCAGTCGCGACGGGGATGCTCGAAGGCGCGACGGCCCGGAGCGCCGGAGCATTATCCTCCGGTGGTGGCTGTACTTGCGAAGCAGCCGGTGTTGCTTTCACCGGAAGCGCGCTCGGAGTTGCAGCAGCCGGTTCAGCGGCACGGTTAGCAAAGGACGTATTTGTTTTAGCAATCCTATCGGTCCGATCAGCCAGATCCGACTGATTGCTCTTGCTCGCTGTTGCCTTAGCAATTGCGGAAGGCGCTACTGTTGCAGCATTGGGTGTTGCCAAAGCCGCATACGGCGCAACGCTGGTTTGTGGAGCGTCATACTGCCGCACAACCGCGACGCGCGATTTCGCTTCGCGGGCGGCGTTATCATCGAGCTTGTTCTTCACGATCACACCGGCGGTGGTAAGCACAACCGCGGATGTGCCAACGGAGATGGCGGTCGAAAGAGGAATCTTGCTCAGAAATGCGAAAATTGGATTGGCGCTCTGCGTGATGATCGGGATCGTCTGGGCGGTGCCGAGCAATCCGGGAATGAACGCGACGAGACCCGGTATGCGCTCGACGATGGAGCGCTTCACTTCCATCGGCGCTTCGAGCGGCACGCGCGCGGCCGCGATCACGCGGTTCAAAACCTCGTGGCTGTGAAAGAGCGCTCGCGACTCGACGTTCTTCGAAACGTCCGTGAGCAGCTTGCTCGATGACGCTTTGTCGAGCGAGCCATCGAAGTAGGACATAATGCGCTCTTCGAGCTTGTCTCGCTCGGCCTGCGGCATCAGCTTATTTGTATCCAAGTCTTTCATAGTTCAGCAGTCAATTCACCAAATCTTCCAGTTCTTCGCGCAGCAGAATCTTGGCCCGATAGATCCGCTGCCGCGCCGCAGCGATCGTGATCCCTAATTGTTCGGCTACGTCCTCGTAGCTCAGTTCGTCCAGTTCGCGAAGAATAAAAGGTTGTCGAAGTTCCTCGGGT
>JADGPZ010000235.1 GCA_017882165.1 Candidatus Kapaibacterium sp. | reverse complement strand
AGGCCGGTCGGGTTGGCTCCGATGTAGGCCATCGTGCTGTCAACTGCAAATGTCTCCATAAGTCCGGTGGCACTCACGGGCAACAACTGGGTTAGCGTATCCTCGAGCACGAAGAGTCCGGACGGCCCCGGGAAATACAACGTCAGCATGATCTTGGAGCCAATAGCGAATGCGGAAGTGGCATATCGGTCAATGCTTGACCAGCTTACACCTCTGTTTGTCGTTATGTAGATACCGCCGCTCAGACACAGGCAAATCTTCGATGGCGTCACTGCGTATGCCATGAACGACCCACCGCTTGCAGGAATTCTGCCAGCTAAAGTCCATGACATGCCGGCATCTGTCGATTGCCAGAGTCTCCATGCGGTGTCACCTTGCAAAAGCAGCTCATAGAGTGCATCGTCAAATGTGAAAGTTGCTTCTAATTGGAACGGCGACTGTTCGGGCGGTTGACTCAAATTCTGCCAGGACTTCCCACTATCCAGCGAGGCATAGGCCCTATTAAAGAAGGAGGAAGCGCCAATGAGAGTATCTCCGAGGCACGTCAGTGAAGAGATGGGGTCGGGTGTGATCAGTGCATCCCATGAGGTGCCGGACCATCGCAATAAGTCTCTTGTACTGCAAAGATAGAGGGAGTTCAGAACATTGTGGAATCCCAAAAACACCCCTTCCAAATCACCGGGCGCTTCCCATGTGGCACCATGATCGGAGCTTCTGGCTATCATGACCCCATCGGTTGCAAAGAGGTTATTCCCGGAAGATGCGACGTCAGTAATGACCGTCTTGCGAGCGTTTTGTGGCACAAACTGCCAGGCTTTTCCATCAGCCGATTTGAACATGCCACCAGCCTCACCGACGATATAATCCCCTTCCAAAAATTCCAAGCCATACGCCGTAACTCCGGTGAACCCAGCAGAATAGTAGTTTGGATATCCCCCCTGGCCATCGACATGCGACCACGAACGGGCGCCATCGGTGGAGAGGTAAACCCCAGTAGTTGCCGCAGCTATCATGGTAAGCCCGTTCACGAGCAACGAATGAATTACATCGCGATTCGTATCAAGCGCATAATTGACAGGACTCATCCACGAAAGGCCGAGATCGGTTGAGACATCCACCGTTCCCACCCCCCCGACAAAGAGGTCATTCCCGAACGTCGCAAGGCAGATCGGTCGGTGCCATGTGATAAATGAACAGCCTTCCCATGGTCCACCACCAAGCGGCAATTTCCAGATCTTTGAATCGTTCGCAATGACAAAAAGATATCCCCCACAAACTACGGTAGAATTCTGAAACCTCCCACCCGAATTAGGTGGAGCTGCCGCGAAGTGTGACCAATGATCTCCCAAGTCCGAGGACCGAAGAATGGAATTGTTAGAATCAGACGTGTTGAGTACGAGGAATACCGTTTGACCAACAGGAATAATGGAAATAATTTCAGTCTGGCCTGAATCAAGCAAAACACTCTGCCACGTAGCCCCGCTATCAATCGAACGATACAGGCGAGACTTGTCTGCGGTACAGAACATGATGATCCCCTGCTGAGGAACAAACACGTTTGCAATCGCAATCACTGGCCGCCCCACCAACCCTGCACGCGTCCACGTTTGGTAGTGATCCGTCGTAAGCCACACGCCGTCCTCCGTCCCGGCGTAGATGCGGCCGCTGTTAAAGCCGGCGAGCGTGTCGTAGCAATACGGCCCTCCGCCCGGCGGGCCGGGAAGTTGATGCCACTGCGCGAACGCGCTCAGTGGGAGAAGAATCAGGAGTGCAAGACCGTAAAGTGTTTTCATAGGCTGGATTTGACATATAGCCAACCACGGAATCGCTTATTCCGTTTTGCGCGCCATCCGAAGTGCATCCTTCTTTTTCACGAGCACGATACCGTTTCGAAGTTCTGCCCGCCGTCCGGTGGAGGCAAGGAATCGCTCGATCTTGCGCGTCTCAAGCTCCGTCAGGCGGTAGCGTCCGGCTTGTCGCGTGATCCATGCTTCGAGAACTCCGTGCAGAGGATAGCCGTGCAAATTGCGGAGTCCGCTGATCTTGATCGCACCATCCGGAAGCAGAAGCACCTCCAGCTTCTCTTCCGCCAGCGCAGAAAGGAATTTGTCAAGCTCGGCCATGCGGCGCGCAAGTCCAGCCAGCGCACGCATGGGCGAGCGGTCGGGATACGCCTCCGCAAGCGCAGGGATGACTTTGTGCCGGACGCGATTGCGTTGGTAGTCAAGAGTCTCGTTGGAAGCATCGCGTCCAACATGCAACTCTTGATCGATCAGGTACTTCTCGATCTCATCACGCGTGACATCCAGCCAGGGACGAATAATGTGTAGATTCCCAAGCCTGCGTGAATTGGGAATCCCAGAAAGTCCACGCACACCCGCGCCACGGACAGCGTGCATGATGACTGTCTCGGCTTGATCGTTGGCGGTGTGAGCAGTGACGATGTACTGCGCTCCGTGCTTCCTGGCTGCTTCTTCGAAGAATTCATATCGGATCTTCCGCGCGGTCTCCTCGATGCCTTTCTTCTCTTTGAGCGCGCGAGCGGCTGTGTCCACGCGCGTGATCTCGATGGGCACATTCCACTTCTTCGCATATTCCGAGACCAACTCTTGGTCCGCATCCGATGCGGCGGATCGCAACCCGTGATTTACATGAGCCAAGATCACCTCGCCCATCGCGCCAGTAAGCTTTAGCTGAAGCAGCACATGCGCGAGCGCGACCGAGTCCGGCCCGCCGCTGATGCCAACAACGAGCCTGGACTTCGAAGCGACACCGAGGGACTCAAGCGATCCCAAAGTCTGCTCGACCAGCGTTGCGTGGTTGCCTGCCATCAGATGGTCTGCCAATGAAAGTTAATCTGCGAAATCCGCATCATCTGCGTAATCGTGGTTCGTGCTTAGAATTGCCCATACGTACTCTCCGTCCGGGTGAGCTTCACATCCTGCAACTGTGGCGCCTTAACGCGGATCTCGAGATTGAACCCTGAGATGCGCGAGCCCGGCGGGCGATACGAGAAGTCCATCTCCCAACAGTGCAAGTCGCGATGGATGCGAAGCTCGGGGATGATGACCTGCCCAGCCGTGAGATCGTATGACGCAGAGGTGATGAATTGCCAGTTCTTCGTCAGCGT